>JBDRTM010000350.1:0-5574 GCA_043824065.1 Planctomycetota bacterium
TTCATCAAATTCATGTTCGATTTTTTTGCGTCCTGCCTTTCCCATGCGTTTTCTCATTTCGGGATCATTTATCATTCGCTCCATTGCCCCAGCCAGTGCCGAAGCATCTTTAACCGGAACCAAAAGCCCATTCATCTCATCATCAACAACCTCCCTGCAGCCGACAGCATCGGTAGTAATAATCGGTTTGGCCATGGCTGCTGCTTCCAATAAAGCGCGTGGTATACCCTCACGACAAGATGGCAGAACGACTACATTTGATTTTGCCATTATAGGACGGACGTCTGAAATTTCTCCAGACCAGGATACAAGTCCCTGATTGTCCCAGCTTTTAAGGTCGCTTTCAGGTACAACGTTGGGGTTCCGAACGTCCCGCCTGCCCAGTAACTGAAATCGAGCTTTTGGATGAAACTCCTTTACTTGGCGGGTTGCTTCGACAAATTCATATACGCCTTTGTCTTTTATTACCGAAGGCTACGATATAAAGGCATTAGAAGAACAGCCAATGGTAGATAACCCGGAAGTTAAAACTATCAAAAGAACCATTAAAGGAATCAAACAAAAAATAAGCAACCTGGTATTTGAAAAACAACAAACCGAAAACAAATTAGTCAACTCTCTCGTTTTTGCCAAGCTGTAATATCTTGAAATTTTTCTATTTTCCCCATTATCCCTTAATCGCCAGCTCAATAAACCCTATAAACTCAACGAACTCAGCTAACCAAATGAACTATCTCACGATCTGGCGCATCAACTTGATCAGCTTTGGTGCCGTTACCTGGAGGCAGTACTCCCTTTCCACCTTTCCCCGCCCGGCCTCGCCCATCTGCCGCGCCAATCTCCTGTCATCCGCCAGTATTAGCAAATAGTTCACCCATTCTGAATGGGTAGACGCCAGAAAACCATTGCAGCCATGTTCAACAATTTTCCGATTGACTCCCACAGGTGAGGCAATGACCGGAATGCCGCAGGCCATGTACTGGATGAGCTTGTAACCGCATTTCCCACGCTCCCATAAATCATCATGCAGTGGCATTATACCCACATCAAAATCGCAAATCCGCTCGACCTCGGTTTCTTCCGACCAGGGCAATACCTCAATTGGGAGGTTATCAAGTCTCATCCTTTGCGGGCCTACCGCGACTATCTTTACACACCTTTTAGCGGCCACATCAGCCAATGCAGAAGCCACCTTATTTAAATAATTCACAGTCACTTGTGTACCTATCCACCCGACAGTAAAAGGATTCCCCTCATGCTCTCGACCAATCTCATACCGGTTAAGATCGATGACCGTCGGCAGATACTCAATCCTTTTTGCTCCGGCGGAGCGAGCCCTGTCTGCCAAATAATAATTGCCTGTCACAACCATTGCGGCCCGGCGCATAACCGCATCGATCTTATGCGCCAGAAAAGTCCGCAACAGAGGATTTGGGTGGGCATCATAGCGATGAAAGATCGCATCATCATAATCCACCATGTAAGGGACACCAAGACGCCGCAAACATGCTTCGCCTATGGCAGGGAGCCAGGGGAACAACTCCTTTTCCAGCCAAATCAGATCATATTGTCTGCTTCGCAACAACTCTGCCACACGGCGCAGGTAACCCTTGACGATATTCCACCAGCGGGTTTTCTGGCCGTTATAAAGGCGCATCAGATAGGTATCCTCAAGGAGGGGGAATACGCGGACATCAACCCCTTGAGACTGCAGATAGGGTAGATATTGATAGTAACGTAACCGACTGCTGGCGCCGAGGCGTGAATAACGACTAAGAAGTAGTAGCCTCATTCTTATCTCACACTGCGAGCAGCCTTTAGAATAGCAGGCAGTGACCGCCACAACATCCCATAACCGGCCAACGTTTCTGTGGCCTGCGCCACTGAACGGCACACTATTGCTAAGGCCAACCTAGATAATGGTTCGATTAGTATTGTGCCCAGGAGCAGCACTGTGGCCCGGAGGCGGTCAAAATGCTTGCGCCCATACAAAATTTTGCTCCGTAAGGAGTAAAATAACCGGATTGCCTTGACCTGCTCGGATGTGCCGCCACCTCTGTGATAGGCCTGAGCACCGGTGTCGTAATAACTTAGCCAGCCTAGGTTCCGAGCCCGTAATGAAAAATCGACGTCTTCAAGGTAGACAAAAAATCGCTCATCAAAACCGCCTAGGGACACAAAGAGCGAGCGCCTTACCAGAAAAAATGAGCCCATGACATGGTCGACCTTCCGAGTATTCGCATGGTCCCATTCCGTCATAAAGTGACTGGGAAACCACGTGGGAAAGAAGCGATCCAGGCCGAGCATTTTTGAAAAAAACATGGAAGGTTTTGGAAAACGCGCACAGGTACGGCTAACTTGACCTCTTTCATCCACCAATTGAATACCGCAGATGCCGATGTTTTCATTTTCAGCTCGTTCCATGAACCGGACAGGCTCACTCAGTGAATCCACAAATAGACGTGTATCAGGGTTAAGAAACAACAGATAATCAGCCTCGCTTCCTTTTGCCCCCTGATTACAGGCTGCTGCGAATCCACGGTTTCTTTCGTTACTGATAACGCTCAACGGTAAGCCTAAGTCTTCCAGGCCATCTATGGATCCATCCCATGAGGAGTTATCTACTATGACTACTCGGCTGAGTCTAGAGCGACTACTGTTCGCAGACGCTATGGATTCCAAACACTCGCGCAACTGTCGGCCTGAGTTCCAGTTAACGATGGTGATGTCAAGCATGGCCCTCACGGGAATGTAGTTCCTGCGCGACCGTCTGGAACCGAAGAATCGAAAACCGCCTCGTGCTCCAATGCCTTTAAAAGCATGACTGAGGCCCCGACCGAAAAGTAGAAAACGACACGGAGCACCGAGCCCTCGAAAGAGGCCTGAGAAAGAAAGATAAGGACTTGAACTGCCAGAGAGAATACGATGGACCGCCTCATAATGCGTGCCTTGCAACCCGAAAGGCGCCATCTTGAGAATATAACGGGAAGAGACAGGATTGAGACCCCCACTAGAAGCCCGCCGGGTAAGCCGAAGTAAAATAGCTGCGCCAGAAACGCGTTGTGTGCGCTTTGCAACAAAGATCCAGTTACCTCCGATAGGGAAACACCCGCCCCGTAACCCCAAAAAGGGCGATCTGCAATTGCTCCCCAAACAGCCCGCCAAGCCTCCAGCCTATAATCAACATTGATCATTGACAACCGATCTGCCACATGTTTCCCAACTAGGGGATTAAGCATCACGAAGGCAAACAGACCGGCCACGATTAAGGCCAATGCCGCCCCACCCTTCCAGAGCCGCTTCAGTGAACCTCGATGTCCTAGAGCGTAAAGCCCGTATGCCAGAACCAGCGCCCCAATAACACCGCGCGAAAGTGTCAACACGACGGCCAAAATGCAAAGCACCGCAAGCCAGTGGAACGAATTTCTTTTAGTAGCCTTCGCATACGCCGTGAACACAATCGGAAAGAATGCAAGCACTGTCGCCAGGTTGTTCGAAAGGCCGATGAAGGGATGACTCAGTCGGGCATGATACGAGAGGGCAAAAGCCTCATAATCCGGGCTTCCAGGCACCAAGTTAGGAGGAATTTGTTGGGCCAAGCCTGGAAACCCCATTACTGAGAGAATAGCAGTCAGAACGATTGCAAACACAAATATCCCCAGTAAGCGACCGATAGTCTCCGATCTCAGGTCGTCAAAAACAAAAATGGTGATAACGAATGCCGCCAGTGCTTCCGTATAGGTCAATGCCGCCTTGAGGGTCTCAGTTAGATTGACCGTCCACAAAAAAGAGAGATAGCAAAAAATGACCGGCATAGCCAAGGCGATGGCGAGCGATCTACGTCCTGTTCGGAGAATCCCGGTAGAAATCGCATGCTCTAACAAGCCCGCAAGACCCATCAGTAAAACAACATCCATGGGCGAAAAGGACGCAAATGGACCCAAAGGGAACCAGATTCGCACGGGGAATGCAAGGGCAAGGATCAGTGTAAACGCTATGAAGTGCTTTATACCCGCGGAAACAGTCAACACTGTAAACATACGGTTTTGACCCACCAAAATACACTGCACCTCGATGCTATGAACCCAACTGGAAAAAAGCCACTCTGATAAACAGAAAATAAGCTTAGGGCCGCAGCCCCAAGCAGGGATTAACGATATAAAACATCCCTAAATCTCAACTAATCCGCTATCACAAAAAACCATAAAATAGCAAACAAGACAACATCAGGCATCATTACAATTTACCCAACATTCCACGAATACCATGACAAAGACCCAAGACCACATGGTTTAGTTTATTTAATTTGTCTTGCTCAAACGCTATCATTAAAATGGTTGATTTAAATCGCGAATATAACGTACTGATGACCCATGCTGGTTCTCTAAAAAAATATTCCCTTGCCAACAGAACATGATTCTTTGTTATAAAATATCGTCTCAGTGCAGAATGGTTTGATGTGCCCGTTATTCGCCAAGGTAATCTGTGAGTTGTCGGTGCTCCCAGGTTATGCGTTATAGCCGGCTCTCGCGTGATAAGCACCTTAAAGCCCTTTGTGCGCACCCTCAATCAGTATTCGTGGTCTATCCAGTCGATAAAAAACTCATCTCTAAAACACCCCATGGCCTGAAATGCCTTCAATGAAATCAAGCCGCCTGATGTAATAACAGTTTCCTGTTCTACCCATTTAGAGGCATCGGCAGATTCAGATTTTGCCTAACTTGATAGCAATTTGCGTCATAATAGTAATTTGATGCGACGACCGCGAGTTTATCTTTTTGTTTGAAATTGTCATAAACCTCAGTCAGCGTTTCAACCATGGGATCCAGCGGGTCTGTGTCATGGTCAAACAGCAGCGCCCAAACATAATCCTCAGCCCTATTCTGGCTTACACCCTGATTTAATGCCGTGGCAACGCCAAGGTTTTCATCATTCGAGATCAACTCAATATTTAGCCGGGAAGCCAGATCGCGCAACGCGGCAACCGGCAAAAGTGGAATCACCGGAGTGATTGTCCACAATCACCACATAGTCTGTCTTCGATTCGGTTTGGGAAACTGGCATCCAGATAGTATGTTACAATTATGGCGCATATGTTTTCTTTTTCGGTAGTTGAATTCATCATTTCTCCGCCTTCATTACACACTCTTCCCCTGAGTCCTTTTGTGTAACGTGAATAAGGGTTGCCCACAATTGGAAAAGTAATGGTGAAACAATACGTAAACTCGGTTCGATCCGAGCGCCCATAATATGCCGACCGGTGCGGCGAATATCAAGGCTGCCCATCCCTATACCCGGAGCATTTACAGCCGTTGTCCACAATGTACACTGTCTAAACCCCGCCTTATGTGCGATCTCCAATAGGGTCTTGCAGGAAAAAATATGGATATGTCGTGGTGGATCCAGCTCCCTCCAATCTGCCCCAAATCGCCTATGACCGAAGCTCTCGATATTGGGAGTCACCACAACCAGGTTACCACCTGCTCTCAATAACCGGTGACATTCTGCCAAAACCACTTCCGGATGATGTAGGTGTTCAATCACATGATTCATGATGATAGCATCAAATGTTGC
>JBDRTM010000351.1:0-3698 GCA_043824065.1 Planctomycetota bacterium
ACAACCTCGACATCCATCCCGTCGGCTAAATAATTCATCCCGTTAACCACAATCGTCTCGCCCGCTTTTAAACCTTTGGTTATTTCAGATCTGTCCGCTTGTTTTATACCAATCTCAACAAAATGTTTACGAGCAATTTTGCCGGCACTTGCCCCTTCAACCACATACACATAATGCTTATCAATCTTGCCTCCAAGAACAACGTCCCGGGGAATAACCACCACGTTGTCTTTACGCCTTGTAATTAAAGTTACCCTCGCAAACATACCCGGCTTCAGCAGCAATTCATCATTATCAAGACGTATCTCAACCTGTATGGTGTGGGTTTGTGCATCAAGAGCCGGATGGATTGAATGCACGCCGGCATCAAATGTCCTTTCGGCAAATGCATCAACTTTGATCTTGGCAGGCATCCCAACAGTAATTTGGGCACCGTACTTTTCGGTAGCGGCAACAATTACTCTTATCGTCCTCATATCGGCAATAGTAACAATCTGGTCCCCCGACCTAATCAGATTACCCTCGTCAATATGTTTGGCCGTTACTATCCCGTCAATAGGCGAGACAATCATTGATTCGCGAAGGTTTATTTGAGCAAGCTCCAGATTGGCCCTGGTTAAGCTCAAACTTGCCGCCGCCAATTCGGCAGCGGTCATAGCTTTATCTTTGCTCTGCTCTGTAGATGACCCGCCTTCGTATAAGGCAACAATGCGCTTCTTTTCACGCTCGGCATCGGCCAGCTCAATCTCTTTAGCTTTAACACTGGCCTTAGCTGCAGCCACTTGAGCCAAGTAAACATCGTGGTCGATAATCGCAAGCTGCTGACCCTTTTTGACCGACACACCCTCTTCGACTGCAACTAAATCACTCCCATCCGAAAGAACACTCAAGGATTCGACTCGTCCGGCCACCTTGGACGCTATGTCCACAATCTGGTTTGCTTTTATCCAGCCTGTCAACTCTATCGTCTCTTCTATAGGGCCTGTGCTTACGGCTTCGACCTCAACAGGGACTTTCTTTTCCTCTTCCAGACTCTTTTTAGACAAGCGGGTTTTTGCATAAAACCCAAACCAAAACGTAACAAACACCAATGTTAATGCTATTAGGAGAAATAAAATTCTTCCCCATGTTAGAAGGGGTCTTCGACTGATTACTTTCATTTTGTCTGCCCCTGTTCTATTCTAATCCGCCTGAGGCGGACCGAAACCTTTTCTTCTGCAGCGAGCGATTCGTGATTTTTGGCCTGACCTTCGGCTTCAGCAGCTTCAAACATCGTGAGAGTTCCCATTGCTTTGTGTAAATCCAATTTAGCAATTATGTGTGAGTATATAGCCTGGTAATGATTTACCCTGGCCGTCGTCAAGGCAGCCTGGGCGTCGATCATCTCAACCTGGGTATTTGTGCCCTGCTTGTAACCTACCCCCGCAAGCCGCAGTCCCTCTTTTGCCCTGGTAAGGTTCAACGACTGAGATTCAACAAACTCCTGGGCATCCTCAATACTTAGCAGCGCCTTTGTCAATTCAAACAAAGCAGTCTCTTCGGCATCAATTAAATTTATCAGCGCTTGTCTAACCCGTGCCTTCTGGGCAATTATCTCACCTTCGCGAGATAAGCCGTCAAATATAGGCAGCGTCGCCGTAACGCCGGCCTGCCAGAGATGACCCCAATCAATGTCCATAATGTTATGCGGGTCGGGCTCCGACCAGGTATTGTCATAATAGCCGCTGATAACCGGCCAATATCGGCTCCTTGCAATTCTAAGCAGCTCCTTCTGATACTTTATATCAAACTCTCGGCTAAATAAATCAGGGCGGCTCCGATAAGCAGCTTCAACAGCCTCTTCCATTGTCATTTCTGAAAAAACGTAAACCAGCTCGTTCGAAAGACTAAAGTCGCTGTCCTGCGAAACACCCATTACCTTCAGAAGCTGCGTTTTTGCCATGTTGATAGCATTCTTGTTCCGTATCAGCTCAGCCTGAAAATTCGATAGTTCCACTTCAGCCCGCAGAACGTCAAAATCAGAAGCGACGCCGCCCTGCCGCCTCTGTTTGACGCTATCAAGATGGGCCTGAGCCGAGCGAACAGCATCAGCACTAATTTGAAGTAAATGCTGATTGAGCAGCACATCGTAATAGGCATGAGTCGCGGCATAAATCAAGTCCTGGACTGCCGCCCGGACCGTCTCGTCGGCAAGCATAGAAAACAATCTGGCAGCGTGTATTGTAGCTTTTATTGACCCACCGGCATAAATCGGCTGAGAAACCCTCAGCCCCACCGAATAATTATCAACATCACCCAACGTAATTTCTTGAGCTCCGATAGTGAAAGATGAAACCTCGTCAAGCCGCAGGTAATCCCCGGTAAGACTCACGGTAGGCAATATTGCTGAATAGGATTTTAGCCGTCCTCCGCGGGCAATCTCCTTTTCCTCGGTGATACGTTGCAGAACTTTATTGTTAGCCAGCGCCAGCTTTAAGCAATCTTCGGTGCTTAATTTGCCGCTGATATGTGTCTGAGACCGCTCTTGGCGCTCTTTGCGGGTCTTCCACTGCCGGTACGCAGCCCCTCTCGACAAGCTAACCTCTTCATAAAATTGCTCACTGCTGAGACATCCAACCAAAAACAGGGGACAGAGGACAGAGAACAGAAGACAAACTCTGACTTCTGTTTTCCGTCTTTGCCGTAAGGCATCCTGTGGACTGACTTCTGATTTCTGCCATAATAGCTTCATGTCTTCAACTCGCTAAATACGTTACATCTCATCTCTTTTTAATAAATCCTGTAACAGCATTGAAATTAATTGCTTTTTCATTCTGTTTTGTCCTCGGCATAAGCCCGTATCCCGGCTGTCGAAAAACGAACTATATGTTCAATTAGTTCATCTACTTTTATGTTTGGATAATGTTGATGGTAGTAATCCGAGAACAAAAGAGCATGCAAAACAATTCCATCAATGGAGTAAACGCACAACAGTCCGGTTTCTGATTTAAGTCCCGGACATAGCTTAACAATAGCGTTGCGTAACTCTGTCAAAAACTTGCCAATCAGTTCATCAACCATTATTGCTGTTTTTAAGTGAGGATCCAATATTTCACGAACCATCATTTTCAGCAAAGGTCTTTCGCCATCATTGCTTTTCAAAGGTCGCAGAGTTGATACAACCAGGGTTCTAAGTAACTTCTCCAGGTTAGGGTGGTCAGAGTTCATTACATTTTGGATATTTTCAATTTGTTCATCGAGCAGACTGGTCATATGTCGTCGGAACATCTCGATATAGAGATTCTCTTTCCCTCCAAAATAATAATTGACCGATGCGATATTGCATTTGGCAGAGGCGGCAATATCGCGAATACTTGCTCCCTCAAAGCCATGTTCACAGAAAAGCTCTTCGGCCGCATCGAGCAATCGGCCCCGGACCCCTTTATTAGTATTGCTATTCGCTTTGTTATCCTGCGACATCACTATGTTAAAACTCCTAAACGCTTGTTTTATACGGTAGTTTAAAACGCCTGTTTGAATATATCAAGCATTTTTTTACTTTTTTTACAAAAATTTAAAAAACCAAAAGATATTTTCAGTTAATCGACAGAGAATTTTTGGAGCATTTAATACCAATTTTTGGTTCATCCGGTTAATGCGTAGGTGGACCAAACAGATCAGGGCCTTGGAGCCGTTTGGAGAGAAAAATCGTTTGGGCA
>JBDRTM010000352.1:0-5482 GCA_043824065.1 Planctomycetota bacterium
GTCCATTCTCTGTCACAATCTCGACGCGGCGACCAAGAATTTTTTCAAGGTCCAGGATAAGTCCCGCAGGAAACCACGAACTTGTGGTTGGACCTGCCTCGACGAGCAAGTCAATATCGCTTTCCGGTCCGGCTTCACCGCGCGCTACGGAACCGAAGACACGAACGTTGTACACGCCGTGCCTGGCGGCAATGTTCTGGATGTCATCGCGCTTTTCGCGGAGAAGATGTTTTACAGTCATAAACTACTCCTACAGCTCAAGGTGCCATCCCGGCCCTGGAACGGCTCAAGTTTAACAGTTCTCTTAATATTTTACACGATTACCCGTTGAAAACAAAACAAACTTTTGCTATAATAGTTCGTAGTTGATACCTGAATTGACAATTAAAAGAGTGGGTCGGGAGACCGCTGGTCCGCAATAAGCGGGCTGGAGGAAAGTCCGAGCAGCACAGGGCGCGGTGGTGGCTAACAGCCACCCGGGGTAACCCGCGGGAAAGTGCCACAGAAAATACACAGCCGATGATTTCGGCTTGCCGGAACACAGGCCATGGTGAAATGGTGCGGTAAGAGCGCACCGCGGCGTCGGTGACGACACCGGCAGGGCAAACCCCACCGCCTGCAAGACCAAGTAGCTGGCTACTCGGCCCGAGTGTGAGTCCGCCGTCCTTTTGGCGGACTCTGCCAGCGGGTAGGTCGCTTCCTGCATCTATTAG
The DNA here is from genome assembly GCA_043824065.1 of Planctomycetota bacterium. Lineage (GTDB taxonomy): Bacteria > Planctomycetota > Phycisphaerae > Sedimentisphaerales > Anaerobacaceae > NIOZ-UU13. The sequence goes on from JBDRTM010000352.1 coordinate 714, forward strand.
GGCGTAAGCCCAAACTCAATAGGTGCCGGAGAGCCAGCTGGCAACAGTTGGTCAAGATAAATGGTCGCCATCCGCCGCTACCAGCGGCGGGGTACAGAACTCGGCTTACGGACCCGCTCTTTTTTTGTTTCGCTTTTTTTGACTTCTATCATATGCGTAAACGCGCCTAAGCGGATTTTGACCCTTACGATATTCCCCCCGACAACCATTTGGATTTTGCCTTTGTCGAAATTGATGTGGTCGAATTCGACACCACCGGCCTGGCTCAGTCTCGTTGCCAGCACAGGTGAGCTGTCCAGCTCGCGCAAAATCACCACAAATGTCTGATTTATGAGCATCCTGCAAATATCGAACATTTTATTTTTCTGATCGGGTGCATCTGTATCATCGCTAAGCTCAATAAAATCCTTGCGGAGGTTGTCTAAGACATTCCGCAGCATTGCAATTCGCCTTGCATTTTCGGCTGTGCCGGGCTCAGCAAGCATTTCTTCTCCTATTACCATTTCGCAGTCAAACCTAAGGCCTCGACTGGGACTAAGCTGAAAACTTCTGGCCTTGTCATCTACGAAGAAGAAATACTTGCGTGCTGCATTCAATTCCTTCTCTTGGAAAGTAACCATATTGAACCAGCTCTTATAACCGTCTTTGCTTTGTCCCAATGAGATAACAACGTTCTCGCTATGGCTAATCAGCTCAGCTTCCGCAAAACTGGGTCCAAGCTCATCTTGCAGCCTTTGAATCTTGGGGACCGTATCGTGAATGATGCTCTGCTTTAGCCTTATCTGGTCATAGGGGGCCGAAAGTTTCGCCTGATAGGAAAGCTGCCGGGCCTTGGCCCATGGGGACACAGTAGAACAGCCCCCCAGCAAAGTGCCCGGAAGCAAAACAGCGAAGAGGCGCATGGCAACCGTCGATTTACGACTTACAATTTTTGATTTTTTCGCCGCGAAGCGACAGTCAACAATCGTAATTTGCTTTTGTTTTGTCCGCCTCATAACATCTGTCCTCTGGCCTTTCTTACTTCGTGCCTCGAATAACGATTCACGAAACATTATTCTTGCTTTTAGGCTTCTTTCGAATCAATCCACTTCATCATCTTTCGCAATTTTCGCCCGACGGTTTCCAGTTGGCTGTTGTGGTCTTTTTCGTATAACGCATTAAAGTTCTTAAGCCCGGACTTGTATTCGTTTACCCATTCTTTGGCGAATTCGCCGGATGTAACCTCTGATAGTATTTTTTTCATCTCGGCTTTGGTTTGCTCAGGAATAATTCTCGGCCCGCGAGTCAGGTCGCCGTATTCGGCGGTATTGGAGATGCTGTACCTCATATAGCTCATCCCCCCCTGATACATAAGGTCAACTATCAGTTTCACCTCATGCATACATTCGAAATAAGCAATCTCAGGTTGGTATCCGGCTTCCACTAACGTTTCAAAGCCGGCTTTAATAAGCGCCGTCAGACCGCCGCAAAGAACACACTGCTCGCCGAACAAGTCCGTTTCCGTTTCTTCTTTGAATGTCGTTTCAATAATACCCGCACGGGCGCCGCCTATTCCGTTCGCCCAGGCAAGGGCGATTTGCCTGGCATCGCCGGTTGCATCTTGCTTGATGGCCACAAGGTTTGGCACACCGCCGCCTTTTTCGAACTCACTGCGAACCAGATGCCCCGGCCCCTTTGGAGCAATCATCACAACGTTAACAGTCTCCGGCGGCACGATATACTTGAAATGAATATTAAAGCCGTGACAAAAACCAAGCGTCTGGCCGGCCGCCAGATTGGGGCCGATTGAATCAGCATAAACTTTCGCCTGAACCTCATCCGGAATGGTTACGATAATCAGCACCGCACCCTCCATGGCCGTTTTTATATCGGTCGGCCTAAAGCCGTGCTCGGTCGCGAGCTTAAAGTTATCTGTACCTCCCAGTTCAGCCACCGCCACTTCTATGCCGCTGTCGCGCAGATTCAGACTGTGCGCATGGCCCTGACTGCCATAGCCAATCACCGCTACCTTCTTACTCTTTAACGCATTTATCGGAGCATCTTTTTCATAATAGATTTTTGCTGCCATAGCTTCAACTCTCCTAACTTTGTTTGTATAACAGAAATTACTAACCTGTTTTTTACTGTCATGCTGAGCAAAAATAGCCTTTAGCCCTGAGCGAAGTCGAAGGGGAAGCATCTGGCCTGCAAATGAGAATAATCCCGATAAATCGGGACTTATGCAGGGAGAGATTCTTCACCCTTCGGCTACGCTCAGGGCAAGCTTCTTTCGTTCAGAATGACAAATCGACTTATGTTATTGTCAATAAACCCTTTCTAATCCTGATGAAACCTTGAACCATTCATCAGGTGCCGGATTTCGCACCTGCGCATTATATTAAAAGCTGCTGTTTAGGCAAGGAATTTATAGGCACCCCAATCCCCCATTCACATCTCGTTTGGTGCTTGACGTGATACGAATCACGATTCAATTTTTGCATGTCGCGGCATTGCGATTGTCCCGGTTCTCGCCACGCTCTTAATCCCATAAGGCTTGCACACATTGATGAAGGCCTCAATCTTGGCCTCCGGCCCGCTGATTTCGACCATAACAAACTTTTGGCCGATATCCACAACTTTGCCCCTAAACATTTCTATCAGCGATAAGATTTCAGACCGCTTCTCTGGGGGAGCAGAGATGGCTATAAGCATCAAATCACGTGCTACTACCGGCTGCCCGACAAAATCCTGAACCTTAACAACTGGAACAATCCTGGCTAATTGCTTTCGGACCTGCTCGAGGACCCTGTCGTCGCCGATGACAACAATCGTCATCCGGCTCAACTGGGGGTCTTCGGTTCGGCCGACAACCAGCGAATCAATATTAAACGCCCGCGCCGCAAACATCCCCGCAACATGGGCAAGAACGCCCGGCTTATTTTCAACCAATGCACTTATTATATGCTTCATTTTTCATCCAACTTTCTAAGCTCAAATCAGATTAACCTTTCCAGTATATCAAGCCCGCTCATCTCATCTATACTTTTGCCCGCCGGAACCATCGGCCAGACATTTTCTTCCCTCTCGACTCTAAAGTCAACAACGCAAGGCTTCTTTTCCGCTAACATCTGCTTGATTGCTTTGGGAACATCTTCTTTTTTATCGACAGTAATCCCAACCGCACCCATCGCACGTGCTACGGTTGCATAATCGGGGTTGGACAGATAGCTCTTGGAATAACGCTTATTATAGAAAAGCTCCTGCCACTGCCGAACCATTCCCATATACCCGTTATTTAAGATACAGACATTTATCGGCAAATTGTGCTCAACCGCCGTTGCAAGTTCCGTCATCGTCATATTGAAACTATGGTCGCCGTCAATATCAATAACTGTGGCATCAGGCATAGCTACCTGCGCGCCTATGGCGGCCGGCAGACCATAGCCCATTGTCCCAAGTCCGCCGGAGCTTATGAGCTGTCTGGGCCTGATGAATTTGTAAAATTGGGCCGCCCACATCTGATTTTGGCCCACGCCCGTGGTTACGATTGCATCATTTTTCGTCTGACGGCAAAGCTCCTCAACAACGAACTGCGGCTTAATCGTTGACGAATCCTGGTCATACCGAAAGGCAAACTTCTTCTTCCATTCGGCAATTTTGTTGAACCATCTTTTTCTCTCGCGGTATTCAACTTCCTTAACCAGCTCGCCAAGGATGACTTTGGCATCGCCCACAACAGGAATATCCACGCTAACATTCTTCGATATGCTCGAAGGGTCGATATCGATATGGATTATCTTCGCATGCGGAGCAAAAGTCTCGACTTTGCCCGTAACCCGGTCGTCAAACCGGGCACCGACGGCAATCAACAAATCGCACTCCTGTACGGCATAATTGGCATACGCAGCGCCGTGCATCCCGAGCATATCCAGAGATTCCGGCTTTCTCTGGTCGTAACTGCCTAATCCTAAAAGTGTCATTGTTACGGGCAGATGTGCCTTTTCCGCCAAAGCTCTTAGCTCCTGGCTTGCGTTGGAGCTGATAACACCGCCGCCGACATAAAGCACAGGCTGCTTGGATTTATTTATCGCTTCCGCAGCCGTTGATATCTGTTTGGCGTGTCCTTTGGTCCGGACCCGATAGCCGGGCAGCTTCATCTCAGCCGGACCGCCGGTACTGCACTTGTTGACCGCCACGTCAACCGGTATATCAACCAGCACCGGACCTGGCCGACCCGTCGAAGCAATATAAAATGCCTCCCGAATGATACGCGCCACGTCTTTAACGTCCTTGATAATACAGTTGTATTTCGTAACCGGACGGGTAATGCCGGTAGTGTCGGCCTCCTGGAATGCGTCATTTCCGATAAGCTCCGTGCGGACCTGTCCCGTCAACGCAACTACCGGCACCGAGTCCATCATCGCTGTAGCAAGCCCGGTAACTAAGTTGCACGCACCCGGACCGCTGGTCACCAATATAACGCCGACCTTTCCACTGGCGCGGGCGTATGCATCGGCCATATGACATCCACCCTGCTCGTGACGCGGAATTACAAAATTAATCGGTGCATCATACAGCCTGTCGAACAAAGGCAGCACTACCCCGCCCGTATAACCGAACATTGTATCGACACCCTGTTCAAGGAGCGTATCGACGATAATTTGTGCGCCTGTTTTTATCGAGGATTCGTCGGCTGATTCAGCCGAAGTGCGGGATTTGGATTTCATTTCTTTATTCCTTTCCTGATAAACACCACAGGGGGCCCCCATCCCTGGCCGTCGGCAGGCGAG
>JBDRTM010000353.1:0-6041 GCA_043824065.1 Planctomycetota bacterium
GGAGAATATCGAATCCTTCGACCGTGCTCAGGACAGGTATCGAACAAGGAATATTGAATGATGAAGTGCGGAGGGCGGATAGAAGATAAGCACTAAATCCGAAGCTCTCAACAAATCCAAACCTCAAATGACAAAAGACAGGCTCGTAGGAGCAGGCCTTATAACGTCTGAGCGGGCGAGGGTGAAGGGGAAGGTGAGGCTGTTCAAGGTTGTCGCTTAAATGAGGTTTGGCTACGCAAGAGCAATCAGGCAAAGGCATAAGATCAAAATATTGCGGCTTAGATTGATAATCGGCTTCATCTTATTTTTCCTTATTGTTTTGTTCTTCCTGTTCTCCGTCTCCCTCCTCGATCCACAATTGCTCTATAAAGTATATCGGGTCGGGACCACATTCTGGGCTGCTCAGTCCCTTGATCCGCCGGTGAGCAACAAGCGTAACAGCATGCGGAAAAAGAAACGTAACGGGCATATCAGCAGTGAAAATCGGGGAGAGTTCCCGGTAAATACGGTCTCGCTCATCTGCTTCCATGGCAGCATTCCCCTTACTGATGAGCTCGGTGACCCTTGGATTATCGTATCCGCTGTAAACGTCCTTGCCGAACTTACCAAAGTATTCCTGATGGCCCCGTCCATTTGCTGTTCCAACAATTGCTGCATCAAACTTCCCGTCCCTGAATCTCTGCATTATAACAGATCTATGAAGGTTCTGTATCTCCATTCGGATTCCTACTCGCCGGAGCTGGTCTTGAATATAGACAGCAGCTTGTTTATGAATCCCGTCTTCAACAATAATTGTAAAGTGGAATTCCCTTCCATCCTTATCGCGTATTCTGTTAGCATTGCGGTCATGCCAGCCCGCTTCTTCGAAGAGCCGTTTTGCCTGCTCCGGATCATAAGGCAGCGGTTCGGGAATTTCTCCAAACCTGGCTTGATTTCCGGTATAAATTCCATCAGTGATGAAGAAGTTGTCAGAAAAATTGAGCACACGATGAAGTTCGCGGCGATTAATAGCAAGAGTCAGGGCTCTGCGCACAGTCACATTTCCAAAGAGCGGATTCCGATGGTTCCAGAAAATCTGATTTCTTCTTCCCCCCTCCCCAACGTACCCTTGATACACCCGGAAGCGGGGATCATCAGCCAATTTAATTGCATCTAAAGAACTGATTTTGATACAATCCACATTCCCACTCAGAAGCTCTATTAACGGATACCCACCAAACTTGAGCACAAGCCGTTCGATCTTCGGCTTGCCCTTGTAGTGATCAGGGTTTGCCTCGAACTCGATCATGGTCCTTGGAACATGCCGGACATAGCGGTAGGGACCGTTGCCAACAGGCTCCGTCCAGAACTTCCAGCTTGTGAACTCTTTGGGATCCAGGTTTTCCAGTAGATGCTTTGGGTAGTAAACGTCCCAGCCATCTAATAAAGAATCACTGGGATTTGCAAATATTGCCTTGAATGTGTAATCGTCGAGCACGGTGATTGACCCATAACCGGCACCAGCATAATACAAAACATCAGGATGCTTCCAGAGGTCAATGGTAAACTTAATGTCATGTGCGGTAACGGGCGTCCCATCATGCCAGCGAATGTTTCGACGTAAATGTACAATCCATTCACGATAATCCGGGGAGTGTTCCCAGCGCTCAGCCAGTCCCCATTTACCTTGTCCATCTTTATCTCTAAAATCGACCAGAGGCAAAAACACCAACAACTTTGGTATCTCATCCACTGGACCCAGAATCCATTCATCACCATCAGCGTAAAAAACAGTCATGGTAGAACTATCAGACTTCGATTGATTCTTTCGTCTACACATGAAGCTTGTGAACGCAATCAGGCAAAGGCATAAGATCAAAATATTGCGGCTTAGACTGATAATCGGCACTCTTCGGCGCTTTGTCCTCATAGCTTACAACTCCGTCCAATAATGCTGCTACGTTGGTTGACGGCAAGCCTGTTTCGGCTAATCTGCAACAATCGCACAGGTTACCATATGAAGGCCCAGACCGCAAGCCGACGAGTCAATGTCTTTGGGGCCGACGATACTATCTCGGGAGGGAATTAAAGGGGTACGGTACATTTTTCGATGAGTTGTGCTTGCTAATGATAGTAGCGTAGAGCGGGGTTTGTCCCGCCTTCAAGAATGTCACGTGCTTTGTTCGGTGGGCTAAAGCCCACCCTACATTACTGCGGAGCTTTGGGGCGCAGAGGACGGCTGGAATTAAGTATGGTGTACCCGGAATTAGTAAGTCGTTTCCAAGGGATTAGTTATGGACTTTGGGCAAAGGGGTGTTATACTGACACTCGGAGAGGTAAGGAGTTTTATACGGAAACCATATAAACATAGTTAGCTGAAATAAATAATGAAATATTTACAAAAAAAGGAGGCTTCAAATGACAGTTGATATATTGCGTGGAGTATTAGGATGGTGCGCTGTAATTAATATGGGAATGTTGCTGTGGTGGTTTTTATTCCTGGCATTTGCTCATGATTGGATTTATCGCATTGTGGGCAACAGCATATATGTGTTATAAGTGGACGGCACCACAAAGGATACCGCCCACATGCTGATGCCGCTATCGAGGCGCTCGGGTCGCTTCGGCGCGTTGCCCTATCCTCCCCGATAGCAATGACATCAGTAATCTTGCCAAAATTACCCTGAACAATCAAGAATTTGCCCTTTCAAGGCAGCCTTGTTGAACATTTGCACGAAAGCATAGTTTTTTGTGCCTCGACTTTTTGCCAATCCCTGTTTTTGTACAGACCTTGAGCGGTCATACGCAAAATCCGCTGTCTCGTATTTTCTACGTTCAGATTTTTCGTCTTTATGTTATAATCATATACGTCTTATAGTGAAAGGGTGATATATCGAATGTTAACGAATAAAAGCTTTCTCTCCTCTGAAGCGGTTTTGGCTCTGCTTCTGTCGTTTTTTATCACATCCGGCCCAATACTTGCGGGCCCAGCGGATTTCAATATTGATGGTGTGTTTGAAGCGTCCCTCGACCTGCCCAGGATATTATTCTTGCTGAAGACCCCGCCACCGGCGGGTTTTGCAGAACCCAGCGTTGCTGGGCCCAATGGACCGGCTCTGGAATATATGGGTAATTTTGAAGTAAATTGGGCATTCCTCGACACAGGAGCTTCCGGAATCTTACTTTCACGCGAGATAATTGATTATCTGCAAATATCTATTGACCCCACTGCTCAATACTCTGATGTTGGCATCGGTGGAATCGAATTCTTTGACGTTTCTGAAGTTTTATACATTGGCACAGCTTCCTATGATGACCCCAATCCCTATGACCAAGAGCACTATATTCTCTCAGGCCCTTGGCGATTTCAGGCCAAACAAGATTATGCCGGCCCCTGGCCGGATGAGCCACTTGACCTGCTCGGAATGCCGGTAATGTTCGGCAAAACAGTCGTGCTCAACTCCCGCGGCCCAAGCAACCTCGAAATCTTCTCGGCTGATATCAAAGAACCGAACGACCCGACAATACCTGAAGTCGATTTCACCGTACCGTTGAGATTTGAAAAATATATTACGCCCAAAGACCCCTATAACATCCCTCCTTTGCCGGTGCTTGCTTACAATCCGGTCATCGACAACATCACGGCCGAGTATAACGGCAACGGCTTTACCGGCACCTGGCTTCTGGATACCGGAGCCACCATGAGCTTAATATCTGTAGCACAAGCGGCTGCATTAGGGCTTACCGACCCTGACGGCAACACGCTCATTGACCCTGACTTTATTGTCCCGATTGGAGGCATCGGTGGTCAAGTTATGGTGCCGGGCTTTGAAATTGATAATCTCATAATACCAACTCTCGACGGCTACAATCTTGTTTTCAATAACGCCCGAATTGGTGTCCGTGACATTGGGACTGTTGACGAATTAACCGGTGAGCCTATTATCCTTGACGGCATTTTTGGAAGCAATTTCTTTTGTGCAACAATGAATATATCCACCTGGGAACTTAGTGACACGGCCTTTGACACAATAGTTATCGATATGCGGAACGGCCTTCTGGGTTTCGATGTCAACAATGCTTATCCATTGCCGAGCTGTGGCGACGCACAGCACCCCAGGCCGACGGCTGACCTTACCGGCGATTGTAAGGTCAACTTTCTCGATTTATTGGATTTGTCTGAAAATTGGCTCCGCGACGATTGTAACGCCGGTAATGCCTTCTGCAACGCTGCGGACATAAACAAAAACGGCAAAACTGATTTAGCCGATTACACACTTCTGGCCGAACAATGGCTCAACTCACCTTTTAGCCCTGCTTGCGGCGATGCTGAGCACCCCCGGCCCCAAGGCGACTTGAACCGGGATTGCTCTGTTGATTTCCGAGACCTGAGAATCCTCGCCCGCGAATGGCTTAACGAATGCAACTGGCTCAATTGGAATTGCTCCGGTGCGGACCTGAATTCAGATAAAATCACCAACTTCGCCGACTTCAGTGAGTTTATCAACAAAATGCGAAAACAGTAAATAATGTAGCTTTGCACACAGGTAAAATCCTCCGCTTAAAATTTCTTTCCAATTGTCCAAGAAGGACTTCGGCCGACTAATCCAGGAAAATAGTCCGTTGTTTTGCATTTTCTGCGTGAAGATTTTGCGTTTGTATGTTATAATAATAATATATGTTGCGAACGGTTAGGAAGATGAAGAGAAACAAGTCACACAATTCGATTAGAGGGTGGTTTTTCTTTCTGCCTATTATAGTCGTGTGCTGGACTTCCGTCGTTCTGGCGGCCCGGCCCGGCTGGCAGCGCCAAGAGGTCGATTGGCGCGTGACTGGAGGCGGTCGTATAAAAGCCATCAGGTATCCTGAACAAAATGAGCCGCTGCTATTCAACGGAAAAGCCAGGCACCAGACGAGTATTGTGCGTAAAAGGACCTTACGGAAAGAGCTGTCTTCTAAGGACCATTCGTTTAGTGTGCTGTCGGTGCCAGCGGTGATGGCAAATGTCATCGATTCGCCTCCGATAGATGGATTCGTGCCTCGGATTGCCGTTACTGTCACGGATAAGCGTTCAGACGATTTTGACTGGGTGGCCGAAGCCCATATGTCTGTTGTCGGCAGGTACCTAACAGATAGTCCAGAGACGAACTTTACGATCGGTCTGTTTGACACTGGTGCTTCTACTCACATAATAAGCCACGCTGCTGCCAACCGCACAGGTCTCTTCGATGCTGATTTAATAACGCCAAGCATGACAGAGCTTTTCGGCGCGACGAACTCGGCTTTTGCATGGGTGGGTCAGCCCCTGGCTATCTTCATGGATGGCCTTGCAGCCATTGATCCGAACGGAATGACCTTGGACGACTCAACTATGGTCGGCCAGAGCAACGTCTCTATTTTAGTAGGTGATGTGCCCGCCCCGGATAAGACGGACCTGCCAACAGTCATAGGCTCACCCATGAGCGTGAACTTTGTGACGGTCATCCAAAACGACCGTCAGATCACGGTAACGCATGACGGCAACGACTATACATCGCCGGACATACGATTCTACGACCACGATGATTCCCGGATACCCGATTATGCCAACCGCATACCTCTGAATCTCATTCCCTCCGGCGCGGTCAACATACAGTACGTACCAGATCTCGAGGAGATTATAGAGTTCATTTTCCAACCAGGGAGCCCCTCTATCATCGTGGGAAACCTGAGTCAAAGCCTGTTTTTCGCTGACAGCGTTGACCTGCATAACGGGACCCGCAGTGCAATCGACAAACGCCGTTTCATGTTAGACACGGGTGCCCAGGTTACCGTTGTCGGGTCCAGTATCGGCTCTCGGCTGGGCCTGAACCCGGATAATGCAGATTTTGAAGTAGAGATCCAGGACGTCACAGGTGAGATGACAATTGAGCCGGGCTTCTATATCGATTCTCTCGAGATACCGGCACTCGGCGATTGGCTTAGCTTCACGAATGTTCCAGTCGTGTTACTTGACGTCTCTTCTCCAGAGGGCGGCTACCTTGAGGGTATAATCGGCATGAATCTCTTTGTGAATTTCAACC
>JBDRTM010000354.1:0-8852 GCA_043824065.1 Planctomycetota bacterium
CCGAGAAAAATCGTTCGGGGCCCCAGAGGCACAGATTTCCCCCCACGTGCCCCAAATCTGAGCCTCTGCCCAAACGATTTTTCTCTCCAGACAACTCTAAGGCCCTGATCTGTCGGATCCACCTACGCATTAACCGGATGATCGCAAAAAATGGCCAAAGTGGCCGAAAAAAACTCGGCCTGACTCAGACGAGCCACCTTTTCTTAGGAGTTTGGAAAGATACTCTTTCTGACTGCCGTTGTTAAGGGTTTGACTATTGTTTCTTGGTCATTATGCTCCACGCTATAGCGGCGGACATCCGTGCGGCCTTTGAAGTAATTACTGTGACTTGTGATAATTATCTGGCTTATAAGGTCTGAGCCTTTGTAGATGTGATATTTTAGCTTTTCGAATACCATTTTCTGGGCAGTCGGCGAGAGGTTGATCTCGAGTTCCTCAATACCCATCATTTTCTTCTTATTGAGTACCAAGTTGGCGATTATGTAGATAATTTGCTGGTAGCCAGACCCCAATCTGCTAATCGGCAATCGCACATTTTTCTCTTTGACCATAACCTCAATTTCGTCCCCCTCTTTGCTAAATCCAATGTCGCCGCAGGAAAAGGGTTTGCTAGCAAACATCGTCTTGATTTCCTCGAATGCCTTGTGATCAGACCGGCTTAGATCGAGCCTGAACAACCATTGTTTGAAAGTCTTGGGAGTAAGAGCCGGTCTACCTGTTGATCCCTTATCCATTTGCTCGCTCGTAAGGTAACGGTCAGAAGGTAACAATGCAAAAGAATCAGCCAGTAAGTCCATCAGTTTGTCGAAGTAAGTCAGACGTTCTTCTGTGCTGAGTTTATCTACCTTAGGGAAGAAGCTCTTTTTACTGCTGCCATCTACCTCGAACACCACATACCGATTATTAAATACCGCACGTTCCAGCACCATGTCGGCCGAGGCATCGTCGACATACTTTATTCTTCCAGTCAAGGTTAAGATCTTTTTGTATCCGACCTTTGCCAAATGTTTGGCAAGACGCTTCAGTACATCCTTCAGGAATGCCAACTCATCGTCAGTTAAACATATCGACACTGAAAATGTGATGTCATCCTTGCCATTGAGGTAAAAATTGTCTCTGAATTCTGTAATCCTGCCCTGCCAGAAGTTGCCCTCCCTCTCGTGCTTTGTCACTTGTTCGATCTTTGTGGCTTGGTCAGTGGTGGTTTCTTCCACCACGAGCTTGCGGCGGAAAATTGTCTCAATTGCAGACAAGATGTTTGATTTGCCTGAGTTGTTTAAGCCATGGAAAATACACACTTGGAGCATCTTTGGGATTTGTACGTTCTTGAGACTTCTATATCCCGATATGTTAAATGATGAAATATACATTTGGCTTTCCTCGCTTATGATTAAAAATCCCTAAACTCTTTGTCTATATGAGAAAGGATAAACTTGTACATATCTTCAGCAGACGAGCACTCACGTCTGGCTAAGGCAGTAATGACATATATTTTTTTAAACAGATCGCCATATCTTTTTGATTTGAATAGCGGATACTTAGTGTTGATTTCCAAGTCACCATTGTTCTTTACGCGACAGGCCTCTTCATACGATGTTTTACCAGATGAGGCAGGAACGTAAAAGATACGGCGTTTCTTACCATCTATAGAAATAGAATCCTCTAATTCAGGATGTCCGCTATAGACTACGACTTCCTTCTTTTTCTTATCAATATAAATAGGCTGCGGAGAAAAATTGATTTTTTTATCGACTCTGCGGACAGTAAAACCTCGGTTCTGCAGGGTTTTTATATTCTTCTCAACGATTTCCTTTTTCGATGCGACAGTAACTTGCTTTCCACCACGTAGATGTTTGGTCATATCACGTGAAGCCTGGTCAACCTCTTCTAGATAAAGCGCCCATTTCGATATAATCTTCGCCAACTTACTGCCCATCGCTTCGTATTCTGGTTCAGCAACGAACGCATCACGACTAAGAGTGATAGCTGCATCTAGACCGCTGATTACCTGAACCTCACCTGAAAGCCAATGCATTCTGCTATACTTACGGGCGTGATCAGCTTCAAACACAGTCCTTGAACCGACTCCAACGTTGTTTAGCCTCAACTTCAAGCCACGCAGTTCATAAGGCATGACACCTTTCCAAGGCGTAATAATAGCGTAACGAAACCGAATTCCCTCAACTGTCGTCTCTCCACCGCTAATCAACTCTCCCTCACAACAGTTTCTAAATAACTTCTTATTCTGGAGATAAACCTCCATTCCGACCGGCTCTGGGTATGATACAATTTCGTTCAACTTTGACCCCTCAGGGAAAGCTAAAGGAAGATCTTCCTGCATCTCCCACTTTAATCGCTCCAGAGCCGGCCGACTGGTTACTGAATTCTTTTTCCCAGACAAAGGATTCTGATCGAAGTATCTCTTTGCCAAGGCTGTCATCTTGATTAGCCGGATTTGAGTGTAATGCTCAGATTTGACCCCTGGCTCTCTTCTGACTTCCCCCGGCACCGAAATTTCTCCTACATCAATCGCGTTTCCACCATGCTTAAAGAATTTTGAGGCTGGTATACTAGCAGTAAAAACTTCTTCCGAGTTCTCCACGGTTGACGATATCCGAAGTATTTCGCAAAAAGGTAAGATAGCCAGAAATCCAACACCGAACTGGCCTATTCTCTTTCGTCCGAATTTTGGTGTTTCCCTCTTACCTCTTCTCTGCCCGGCAATGCGAAGATAAAAGTCAAACTCATCCTTCGTCATCCCGTTGCCATTATCAAAAATGAGGACTTCCTCCTTCCTTAGATCAATATCAATTCGGGCAGTCGTTGCGTCTGCGTCATAAGCGTTGCTCACAACTTCTCGAAGGGCGTACGGGAAGCTTCGCTCGTAGGTGAATCTGCTAAGCAGCGAAACAATGTTCTTATCTACTGTAATCAGAGACGTGAATTGCTCAGCCATGATTTTCTATGCCTCATTCCGCGATGAGAATGACCTCCCGATTTAACTTAGCCTCACCATTCTGATGATTGAGAGCGTATTTGTAGTGTCGGCTACGCGATCGCACCCGCTTTCCGTGCCTCTTCAACATCCTGATCAGCGTCTCGATGCAAGGAACCCCGAATTTCTTGTACGATACCACGATAATACTATCCGCAAACTTTTCAAAAAGGGCATCAAACGCCTTCCTATTTTGATTACGATCGATCCATCTGTTCGCGTGCGTCTGCTTCATTCGCCGATTTTGAGAATCGTAGTCGATAAGGTTGCTCCAAATGTTGTAGTTACAGAGCCCCTCCAAGAAGTGGTAACACTTCAAATAGTCTGAGCTTTCATTCGCACCATCCTTCGTGAGGTATGGAGGGTCAATATAAACTAAGTCGTATCTGGCATCTGGTAACTCCAATGCGTCATATCGAATAGCTTGACAAGGCTTCCGACCTCTAAATACCAATTTGTTGGCTTCATCGCAGAATTTAACAAAGTGTTCATTAAATGGTTTGTCCCAACTGGTTTTATTGCCAAATTCTCTATTTACTCTTGCGAATCTTAGGTATAGGTTGCGGCGATGAAACAAGTTGAAAGGACGTTTAATTAGACAACTCTGAAATAAGCCATAGTATAGGAGTGCTCGCTTGTATCGCATTTCTCTCGATTCAAGTTCCAATCCGTTTATATGGCTAACGATGTTATCAATCCATTCATTTTCCTCATCGGTAAAGTAAATATCCCTAAAAGTGTCCCTCACAAAATGGTATTCAGTCTTGGGTGCTGACAACTGCGCACGATCAATGACTTTCTGTTCCAAAATCACATTATCGTTCTCGATTAGCGCCAACCCAATTTCATGATTAAACTTAAGGATGTCATTATACGTTACTTCCTTGCCCATCTTCTTGAGTAGAAAGCTGACAGACCCAGTTCCACCAAAAACATCAAGGGCTGACGAGAAATCCAGCTCCCGAAAACAGTCCCAAAGCCAAGGGGTGATTTTTCTTTTACTTCCCTGATATCTCGTCGAGGGAAATTCTCGCAACTCTACTCGGAAGGCAGGTTTAGACGAAGTCTTTTCGTCACATTCTTTGTTACACAACAGATTCTTGAAATTTTGGGACAGCATACTTATTTCAATTACAACAGCCTGCTCACCTTCTTTGTATCGGGCCCAATCCCGGCCTTAAAATTATGTTACCTGTTAAATTAACTATAAATCTTCCCCAATAGCATGTCAACTATCAAGATTAAACGACAAATCTCTCGCACTAACTCACGGCCAAGTCTGCTAACAAAATCCGTACTGGCCCCTAAAGGGCTGGCGAGGCACCCAAACCTACAATTCCCGCCAAACAATTTCGTACCTCGCATATTGTATTGCGTATATCGTGCAAAGTTTCCGCTCACAGATGCGTCACGCCTTTAGTGCCCGGTTAGATAACGCCTTGCTAACTAACGGGGCAAGGATAGAAAATAACACAAAAGAATGGGAAAGTCAAAGGAAAAATCCCCCCAGCACAGGACTGGGGGCTATATAAAAAGTGTTCCTTGCGTTTGCACCCCCGCCCACAGGTGGCGGGGATTATTGTTTTTGGAGTTGCATGTTTTCTTCGGACTATTTTGGCGGGCATATTTTTCGAATCTGTAAATTGAGAATTGACAATCAATAATCAATATTGTAGCGTAGCGGAAATCCGGCGTTGTTTGACGGAATAAATAATAAATAATAAATAGTAAATTGTTGAGCCCGGGTGGCGGAATAGGCAGACGCGCTAGCTTGAGGGGCTAGTGACCTTAGGGTCGTGCTGGTTCGACTCCAGTCCCGGGCAGTGATTATCGGGATCAAAGACAAAATAAAAGGTGGGGGAGTACCGCAGAAAAAAAGAGGATAAGGAAAATGCCAGATACTGAACCACAATCTTTACCTAAAGGCCGGATAATGTCTATTGACGCCCTGCGAGGATTCGATATGTTCTGGATCATCGGCGGTTGGTCGATATTTCGCGGCTTGCACGAGAAATTCGATAATTCGACAACGCAGTGGTTAAGTCAACAAATGTCACACGTCAAGTGGGAGGGCTTTCGCCCATGGGATCTGATTATGCCGTTGTTTTTGTTCGTTGTTGGTGTGGTAATGCCGTTTGCGCTCAACAAACGCCTTGCGCGGGGCGACAGCAAAAAGCGGCTGTATTTTCACATCATCATACGAACGGTGATTCTGTTTATCTTAGGTATGATAGCGCAAGGACGCCTGTTGACCTACGACCTCTCAAAGCTGCGCATTTATAGTAATACCCTGCAGGCAATCGCGGCGGGATACTTAATCTCGGCAATAATCCTGCTCAATCTGCGCATTGTATGGCAGATAGTAACGACCGTGGTTTTACTGTTGTTATTCTGGGCCTTGATGATGCTCGTTCCGGTACCCGGCCACGATGCAGGAATGTTGGAACCTGATGTGAATCTGGCTATCTATCTGGACAGGCTCATTCTCGGCGGCTTCATCGATGGAACCGACCCGCCTTACACCTGGATTCTCAGCGGCATGACATTTGCCACTACGGTAATGCTCGGAGTAATGGCAGGCCACTTATTGCGTTCGGAAAAGAAGGGCATTGAAAAAGTTCTGTGGCTCTTGGCAGCGGGCGTGGGTTGTTTGGTGCTCGGTTTGATTTGGAATATTTGGTTTCCTATCATCAAGCACCTGTGGACCAGTTCCTTCGTGCTTTATTCGGCAGGATGGTGTTACCTGCTGTTGGCATTGTTCTATCTGGTTATAGATGTGTGCGGTTTTAAGAAATGGGCCTTCGGCTTTGTTGTAATCGGAATGAACGCGATAGCAGTATATATGGCGACTCATGTATTTAGTTTCCGCCACATCGGGGATATTTTCGTGGATGGTCTGGACAAATATGTCGGAAATTGGAGCCCCTTCATTCACGCGGTGGCGGCCTTCGCCGTCATTTGGCTGATAATGTGGTGGATGTATCGCAAGAGGTTATTCATCAAAATCTGAAACGCAAAGTAAAACATCGAAGGGCAAAAGCCAAAAAGCCTAAAAGTAACAGACACGAAATCAAATGGAGCAAAACATACCGGACTACGAACAGAAACATTTAGCGGGGACTCGGGTGACCTCAATTGACGCACTGCGGGGATTTTCTATGTTCTGGCTTATTGGCGGGGGGACGGTCTTTAGAAGCCTTGATGGAATATTCAATCATCCGGTCACGGCATTTATTAGCAAACAGCTCAAGCATGTTGAGTGGTTGGGGTTCCATTTTGAAGATTTGATTATGCCGCTATTTATCTTTATTGTGGGGGCGGCGGTGCCGTTTTCGATTTCCAACCGCCTCAAAAGGGAGCAAAGCCGTGGGAGAATTTACCTCCACATTCTTAAACGCACGGCAGTGCTCTATTTGTTAGGGGTGATGCTCGGAAGTGGCGGGCTGCACTTTAACTGGCCCGAGATGGACTGGGTGGGCGTCCTGCACCGGATAGCGGTATGCTACTTTTTCGCTGCGCTTCTTCTGATGCACACCAAATGGCAGACACAGGCAATAGTTACCGCTGCGCTCTTGCTTCTGTACTGGGCCGCGTTAACATTGGTTCCGGTCCCCGGTCATGGTACCGGCGTCATCACGCCGGAAGGATGCCTGCCGGCCTATATTGACCAGCAGTTTCTTCCGGGCAAGATTAGCGAAGCTTTTTATGGATACGGCGACAGCAATGGAATTCTGCCTACACTGGCATCCATCTCAACGGCACTTTTGGGCGTGTTGACCAGCCATTGGCTGCGCTCGAACCGGCCGGATAATCACAAGGTAACTGGACTGGCACTCGCCGGTCTGATTGGCCTGTCCGTAGGATATGTTTGGGGGCAGGTCTTTCCTATTATCAGGCTTCTCTGGACCGGTTCGATGGTCTTATTTGCAGCAGGGCTTAGTTTATTGCTGCTTGCTTTGTTCTACTGGCTGATTGATGTCAGGGGCTATAAAAAGTGGGCATTCGGCTTTGTGGTAATCGGAATGAATGCGATTGCTGTATATGTGGCAACCCGGGTATTTGTTGCTCACCGGATCGGGCGTGTTTTCGTAGGCGGCCTGAGCAAGTGGTGCGGAGAATGGAACGGATTTATTAATGCCGTGGCGGGTGTTACGGTTATTTGGTTAGTACTGTGGTGGATGTATCGCAGGAAGCTGTTTATTAAAATCTAAAAACAAAAGCATAGATTGAAAAAATAGTGGTTTAGAATTTGAAATGAGGTGAAGAATCTTGAGTAATGAACAGCAGAATTTGATTGGTCGGCGGTTGGCCTCGGTCGATGCCCTGCGGGGCTTTGATATGTTCTGGATTATTGGCGGAGGAACCCTCTTCGAGAACTTGGTAGAGATTTATAAACACCCGGTAACCGATACAATTCAGCAGCAATTGCACCACGTGAAGTGGAAGGGATTTCATTTTGAGGATTTGATATTTCCATTATTTCTTTTCATAGTCGGCGTGGTGCTGCCGTTTTCGATTACCCGGCGGATAGAGCGCGGACACAGTCGCCCCTTACTCTACCTGCACATTCTCAAACGCTCAGCCGTAATTATTTTATTGGGCTTGATATTTAATGAGCTCCTGCGATTCGATTGGGCTCAAATGCGATGGCCGGGAGTGCTCCAGCGAATTGGATTGTGTTATTTCTTCGCTGCAATAATTGTTGTGCATACGAAATGGCGCACCCAGGCGGTTATTGTAGCGGTGGTTCTGATTCTGTACTGGATTGCGATGATGTTGATTCCGGTGCCGAACTTTGGAGCCGGCGACCTCACAATGGAAGGATGCCTGCCCTCATATATCGACCAGCAGTTAATTCCGGGCCAGCTCTATTACGGGTACGGCGATAACGAGGGGCTCATTTCGACTTTGCCTGCGATTTGTACCGTCCTTTTAGGTACACTGGCGGGCCATTGGCTGCGCTCCAACCAGTCGGGCAATCGAAAAGCAGCCGGCCTGGCCATAGCCGGTATAGTCAGCTTGCTCGTCGGATTGCTCTGGAGTCTAATTTTTCCTATCATCAAAATTATCTGGACCAGCTCTTACGTCCTGTTCTCAGGCGGCTGGAGCTTACTGCTGTTGGCATTATTCTACTGGATAATCGATGTCAAAGGATACAGCAAATGGGCGTTTTTCTTTATTGTTATTGGGATGAATCCGATTACGATTTACTTCCTGCAGAGATTTGTTGACTTTAATGGAATTGCCGAATTCTTCTTTCTGGGACTCGCTGAGCATGCAGAGTTGTTTAAGCCCTTGATTTTGCCCTTTGGTGTTTTGTTGGTTAAATGGTTGTTTCTGTGGTTTTTGTATCGCCACAGAATATTCTTCAAGGTCTGACGTAAGAAGGATAATGCGCTGTTGGTCTGTGGGGCCGGATGGATGCCGTAGTGTCCTTGTGGTTGTTTTTGCAGAGATAGCCTGCTTTTCCCCTCTTTTAAATCTTGAAAAAAGGAGGTTTTTTATAAAAAAATTTGTTTTCTTTGGATATTTGAGAAATTTTTTCTTGACCTCGGTAAAGAGGGAGTGATATAATCAAAACAGCTTTTTCATTTTTTGCCCCTGCTTTTCTCTTCCTTCTCCCCTCCCTCCGCAAAAAAGCAGGGGTTTTAAACGGACCCCTTTGAAAAGCTTCTGGTGGAATCCACTATCAGATTAGGCCCAACCGCTCTGCTTCGGCGTAGAGGCCGTAATGCTTCATTTTCTTGAACAGGGTGGTGCGGTTTATCTGGAGCGCCTTGGCGGTTTCCTGTCTGTTCCACTGGTTGACCTGAAGCGCCTGCCGGATATTCTCCTTCTCGGGGCCGGCGAGGGCTTC
>JBDRTM010000355.1:0-2163 GCA_043824065.1 Planctomycetota bacterium
GGTGTAAAGTTCCATCTTTTTAAAGATAGATTGGAATTCAGACACTTTGGGCAGCTTTTTAATGAAGAAGATGTGAAAGGTATATCTGATGTATTGAAAGGTACTAAGAGCGAAGACAGCACCCAGATAGGCAAGTTTGGGATCGGCTTTAAATCAGTTTATGCATTTACGGCAACTCCGGAAATTAATTCTGGAGATGAGCACTTCATAATTGAACGCTACATTCGCCCCAAAGCCACAGATGCGTGCTCAAGTGTGGCGCAAGGTGAAACCTTATTTATTTTCCCGTTCAATCACAAAGACCTTTCTGAAGATAAAGCGTTTGACCTCATCTCGAATAGGCTGAGAAGACTCGGTCCAAGAATATTGCTATTCCTTAACCGGATTAATGAAATCGAATGGAGAGTTGAACCAAGCGGAGAAAAGGGGCAATACCTCAAAGAGTCGCAAAGTACGGGTAAAGCCAAACAAATGACCGTCATCGGGCAGAACAACGGGCAGGACGAAGAAGAGAAATGGCTTGTCTTTGATAGATCAGTACCTGTTCCAGATGGTGCATGTACTGGAAAGGTTGAAGTTGCGTTCAAACTGAAGATAAACGACAAGGATCAGACAGAGACAATCACAAAGATTAAGGATTCGCCGCTGATTGTATATTTCCCCACAAAAATTGATACTCGTTTTGGCTTCCTTGTTCAAGGGCCATACGATACTGTTGCCCCTCGATCAGACATTGAAGATAACGATTGGAATAAAGCGCTGGTTAAAGAAACCGCTGTCTTGCTTACTAAAGCGTTGCGGTACCTAAAGGAGATGGGATTGATGACGGTCGCTCTGCTTGAAACGCTACCGATCAGGATAGACGATTTCCCGGAAAACAGCATGTTCATTCCAATCGTAGAAGCAGTCCGCGATACCCTCATGAACGAAGAGTTGCTCCCAGCAGATGACGGCACATTTGTATCCGCCAGAAATGCCAAATTGGCCAGCGCAGAATGGTTGCGCACTTTGTTGCGAGAAGAACAGATCAGACAGATATTCAAGACCGAAAACCCTCTGAAGTGGATTTCGGGAGAAATAACAGAAAGAGCGAAGCATGATTTGTGGAAATACATCTGCGAAGATCTGAAGATTGAAGAAGTAACACCTGATAGTTACGTGAGAAAGATAGATGGGGCCTTCCTTGAAAAGCAAACCCAAACCGATAATTGGATGATCGCCTTTTATTCGCATCTTGTAGGTCAAAAAGCCCTATGGAAGGCGGGCAGCAATTCTTGGTGGGATAAAGCTGGACCTTTACGTGCGAAAGAGTTCATTAGGCTGCAAGACGGTTCTCACGTAAGACCATTTCGCGACAACGATGCACCAAATGCATATCTAACTGTGGGGACAGATATTGATACGACCTTGCCAATCGTAAGATCAAAAATATCGCAGCACGAAGAAGCCCGCAAGTTTCTGAAGGAACTTGGCGTTCCGGAATTAGACATTGTGGAAGAGGTCATCGAAAGGATTCTACCGAAATACACCACTGATACTTCACAAGTGTCCATCGATGAGCACAGACGCGACCTGGCTAAGATTGAGCAAGCATACAAGACGGACTCCCAAGAAAAGAAACAGAGGCTGAAAGAACGGCTACGTGAGACACCTTTTATTCTTACAGAAATACCTAACGTAGAAACAACGAGTTATCAGAGGCCTACTGATGCATATTTCCGGAATGATGAATTGATGGTGTACTTTTCTGGTAGCGACACAACTGGATTTATCAATCAGAATTATTCCCAGTCCACATTGGTATTTTTTAAAGACCTGGGCGCTTCAGATGGTATTCGAATTAGCAGTAAGTCAAGTCCTGGTTCGACTGAATTTGTATCGCTTAAATACAGCTCTGGATATAGGCGTGGGCTAAGAGGTTTCGACCCGGACATCCATGTAGCGGGGCTTGAGCATGCCCTGATGAACATATCTATAGAAAAAAGTAAAATCATTTGGAATGAAATAGCTGTGCAGTATAGCCATTGCATCAAGGGGAAAATTCTTCGTTCAAGTCGTCAGGACTTCTCACCTAACGCAAGTACCTATAAAGAACAGGATACTATATCAAATTTCGGTCAGTTGTTGGTGGATAACGCCTGGTTGCCACGTTCGGACGGTTTT
>JBDRTM010000356.1:0-13879 GCA_043824065.1 Planctomycetota bacterium
CGACTTGTCATCCCTTCGGTTCGCTCAGGACAGGGCTGAACCCAAAGGCGAAGCATCCGGCCATCGCCCGCGAGATTCTTCGCTGCGCTCAGAATGACATCGTAATTGGACGCCATTTGGATTTCTCCTCCAAAAAGCTACGAAGTATAAGCACATATTCAGAGCAGATTGTCAATTGTTGAAACTACGCATCATCACTGTTTGTTCCTGAAGATAGTCTGCCCGATTGAGACAAGTCTGTCAACAAAAAAAAAACCTAAAAACAAGAAAATTAATAAGGTATAGTAGGATGACCTGTTAACTTCTCGCCAATTGTCTCCCAGATAACCTTGCCCAGAAAACACGGAACGACCGAACCTACGATGTTAGGAAAACATGGAAAACATGGAAAACAACAAGATAGGTATGTAAAATGGAATCTGGTCACGTCTCTGGCAATAGAGAGATGGAATATGAAGACCGAAGAGATGAAAATGACAATTAGTTCTCAACCGGCATTGGACTTTCATATTTGAGGTGTACGGATGCTTGCATGGCCCGATATTGTAATAATCATAGGTTATTTCGTAATCGTTTTGGGGCTGTCCTTTATGCTATAGGACTTTTGATGACTTTCGTATAGAATTGGAAGAATAAGTTGAAATCCATAGCGGTCTTCGGGTATCATCACCAGCCATCGCAGAAGGTTATCTTCATTTTGGCACGTCTGCTCGGTTCCAATATGGATATATATGATTTGTCAGATGTGGATAACGTCAAGCTGGTATCTTCGGGGCCGCGTTTGGACCCAAGTGAATGTGTCGGGTTCGGTCATATCAAACGGCCGAGTCTTTTACACGTGCCACGGCGGGGGTTTACAGGCCTGCCAGGTATGCGGGACAGAAACGGCTTCGATTGCTTCTCCGTGGCAAAACATGGCGTATGAAGAAGCTGCTCGTTGACATAGATCCAACTACTGCCCTTGTAAGAAATAATAACTCTTTTTCAGGAGGTTGACTCATGGTAAGCAATAAACGATTCAGCCGTCGTCAATTCATGGCAGGCACTGCCGCTGCAATGACTTTTTCTGTTGTTCCCCGACATGTGCTTGGAGGCCCCGGCCGCACAGCGCCCAGTGAGAAGATTATACTGGCGGGCGTCGGTATCGGAGGAGTTGGTCACGGTCAATTACAGAGTTGTGACAAGCAAAATGCTCAAATCGTAGCATTGTGCGATGTGGACGATGAATACGCTGACAAATCGTATCGCAAGTGGCCTCAAGCAAGACGCTATCGGGACTATCGGAAAATGCTGGAGGCTGAGAGAGATATTGACGCAGTATATATCGGCACACCAGACCACACACACGCGTTAATCACGATAGCAGCACTCAAGAAAGGTAAGCACGTTTGCTGTGTGAAGCCCCTTACGCGGACGATTTACGAGAGCAGAAAAGTTGTAGAGGAAGCGCGAAAGGCTAAAGTAGCCACACAGGTAACCGCTTCGGCGAATTCCACCGAGGCCGGCTGCCGGACCTGTGAGATGATTTGGGACGGGGCCATCGGCGATGTGCACGAGGTCCACATCTGGTCTAATCGCCCCCTATGGCCCCAGGGAATGACACGTCCAAAAGGCGCAGACCTCGTGCCTAAGACCTTCGACTGGGACCTCTGGCTCGGCCCGGCCCGGATGCGCCCGTTTAAAGATAAGTGGCCGCCCGAACATCTTACATTGGATCAAATTAATAGTGGTAGAAGCGGGCAACTGGCGGTTTACCACCCTTGGAATTTTCGCGGCTGGTGGGACTTTGGCACCGGCGCACTGGGTGATATGGGATGCCACCATTTCAACATTCCCAAGCGAGTATTAAAGCTCGGTCACCCGTCCAGCATCAGTGCCACATCAACTAAGGTGATGTCGGAGTCTGCACCCTTGGCCTCCATTGTTACCTGGGAATTTCCAACCCGAGAGGGCATGCCGCCGCTCAAGGCGGTCTGGTACGACGGCGGGCTCAAGCCCCCGCGCCCCTCTGAGCTGGAACCCGGTCGCGACTTACCACCAGAGTGTGTACTTTATATCGGCGACAAAGGCAAGATGCTGAACACGCGTATTATCCCTGAAAGCAAAATGAAGGCTTACACTATGCCGCCCAAAACGCTCCAGCGCCGTGGCGGCACCTGGCCGGAATGGTTCGAGGCTATGCGGGGTGGTCAATCTGCCGCCTGCCAGTTTAATTGGGCCGGCCCATTGACTGAGATTATTCTATTAGGCAATATAGCTATTCGAACGGGCAAACGAATTGACTGGGATGGAGAGAATATGCGGATTACCAATGACAGCGATGCAAACAAATACATAAAGGAGCCCTACCACAACGGTTGGTCCCTCAATGTATAATAACAATTAGCAGTAAATTACTGTCTTTGGAAGACGTAACGTTAATCTGGATTTACTTTCTTTCTATATGAGCCGAGTCTTCCCGGGTATTGCAACTGGTCGGACTGGCAGCACCGGCCTTCAAAAACTCTCTTCGAGATACGTGTTGAGTTTTATTATCCATTTTTGACTCCCTTTCATTAAAATCATAATTGTATTGCAAACCATACCCTCAGAAAGTACATTATAGAATTATATAGCTGGGCAGATGACGTTGCAATGATAGAATTCGGTACGTTGCTACTGAAAAATGAAGAACGTCTCTGGTATTGACAAAATGCACAAGTCTTTTACAATGCTATTCGTGACAATATTAAAATTGTCTTGGACCAGGATAAATTTGAGAACTTAAAGTTACATATTCCTAACGTGAGGAAATCATTATGAAAAGAAGAACATTTCTGAAAAGTGTCAGCGGCATTGCTACCGGTCTTACTATCCAGTCTATCGTAGGTTGCGAACAATCGCTCTCGAAACAACAGGATGATAAGGTTGCCGGATTACCACGAAGGACCCTTGGGCGGACCGGCGAAAAGGTCTCAATTGTCGGATTTCCTGGACTGGCACTTAGCCAATATGACCAGGACCGGTGCAACGCCGGACTGCTTGATGCTTTCGAGAGAGGGGTAAATTACTACGATGTCGCACCTGCCTATGGTAAAGACGGTGACTGCGAGAAAAAGATGGGCATTGGATTGCAGGCTGTTGCTATTGACCGCAGTCGTATCTTCTTAGCCTGTAAGACAAGGATGAGGGACAAGGAAGGCGCTCGTTTTGAACTGGAGCGGTCGTTAAAACGGCTTAAAACCGATTATTTCGATTTGTACCAAATGCACTGTCTTCGCACGCCCGAAGAGGTCAAGCAGGCCCTGGGACCAGGTGGCGCTATTGAAACTTTTGTGAAAGCCAAAGAAGAAGGAAAGGTCCGGCATCTTGGCTTTTCGGCGCATACTACACAAGGAGCGCTCGAGGCTATGAACGGCTTTCGTTTCGATACGGTCATGTTCCCTATCAATTTCGTCGAGTTCTTCAAAATGGGATTTGGCAAAACAGTTCTCGAACTTGCGAATAAACAAGGGGCGGCAGTCCTGGCTATCAAGACATTATCAAAAGGTCCCTGGCCGAAAGGTGCGAATAGAACTCGTAAATGGTGGTATCGTGCGACGGAAACTCAGGAGGAAGCAAACCTTGCATTGCGATTTACTTTATCACAGAAGCCGGTGGTAGCGGGAATACCACCTTCGTTTCTTGACCTTCTCGACAAAACAATCGAGGCTGGGCGGTCCTATCTTCCTATCACCGAAGCCGAAACGCTGAAACTGCAGGAGATAGCTAAAGACTGTGAGTCATTATTCCGCAGGGAAGAGGAAGGAGTTGCACGTGGTGATTTATTACACAGCCCTGTTTATGCCGACAGCCCCCACGAATGTTGTCTAAGAGCTTATGTTTAGATTCCTTAACAGGACGATTTCTTTTTTAAGAATCTCAGCGTGCCGGCTCTCGGGATATTTTCCAAGCGTCTCATTTTCAAGGCAAAGGGCCCCACGATAGTCGGCCTTGCGCAGAATCTCTGCGACTTTGCTAAAGTCTATGTCACCTTCATATATAGGACGGGAATATTTGTTGTATTCCCAGCCCATCGGTCGTCGCACGTTTCTCTTGTTCCGAGGAAATCGTATGCTCTTGCAGCCAGTATGCTGGTGGAAAACCATAAGCCGGCAGCTCCTTTAATGAAGCCCCGACGGTTGATGTTTTGTGATGTTCTCATAATTCTTTCTGCTCCTTTTCTGTTAATTCTCGCAATAGACGACAGTTCTTGGTTGATTTTGCTCATAAGCTCTTGACTATTTAAGAAAATTGAGGTAAATCACACTAAAGTGAATGTGGCACGGCCATCTTGGCCGTGTTTTCACGGGCTGCACGCCGTGCTACGCTTGTCGCAGCAGGGAAGCCCGTGCCACACTATTACACCCGTGTCTGTGGAGAAAAAATTGGAAAGGTATTAGAATGGCAGAGCAATTGGCAATCGACGGAGGTCCCAAGGCCGTAACGAATGGTTTGTCCGGCTGGCCACAGTTCGATGAAAAGGCAATCAAGGCAGTAGAGGAGGTCCTAAGGTCGGGTAAGGTCAATTATTGGACCGGGCCAAAAGGCATGGAGTTTGAGCGCAAATATGCAGAGTGGCAGGGTAGCAAATATGCTATTAGTGCATCAAGTGGTACAGCCGCGTTGCACATTGCGCTCAGCGCTCTCGGCGTTGGACCCGGCGATGAAGTTATCGTACCCAGCTACACCTTTATTGCCAGCAGCTTCTCGGTAGTTCAAGCCGGTGCGATACCGCGATTTGCCGATGTCAATATCGACGACCACTGCATCAGCATCGAATCGGCGGCAAAGCTGGTCAACGAGCGGACCAAAGCGATTATGCCGGTGCATCTGTATGGTAATGTATGTGACATGGATAAGGTGCTGGCCTTTGCGAAAGAGCATAAGCTGTTTGTCATCGAGGACAACGCCGAGGCGCTTGGCGGTGTCTATAAAGGCAGAAAAACCGGCACTATCGGTCACATCGCTGCCTGCAGCTTTTGCCAAAACAAGACGTTTACCACCGGCGGCGAGGGCGGTATGGTAACCACTGACGACGAAGACCTCGCCTGGCAGGCACGCAGCTTTCGCGACCACGGTTATGACGTCAAACAGCGCTTGAGTCTGCTCGAGCTGGAGCAGAAATTGCCTTATATTCATAACATAGTCGGATGGAACTATCGTATGACCGAAATGCAGTCGGCTATTGGATTGGCTGAGCTGGAACGAATTGACACCTGGAATCTACCTAATCGGAAACGTAACTCTCGTATCATAATAGATGCTATAAAAGATTTATCTCAGGTCAAATATGTGCCTATTGACACCGAGGAGCGTCAGAACGGCTGGTATGTTTTGGCGTTTTCCCTGGATATCGAGAATATGACCTGCGACATAAATCAATTTGTTGCTGCGGGCACTGCGGAAGGTGCTCCATGCTGGAGGGTCTTCTGGCCGCAGTGCCATACGGAGCGGGCCTACAAAGAACACAATTCCTTCGGTAAAAGCGGCTTCCCATTCAAGTCCAAAGAATACACTAATCCCGAAAGTGTGGATTATAGTCAGGTGGAAGTGCCCAATGCCATCTGGCATCAGGGCCATACGTTTACCTGTTTCGCGTTTCCGACCTACGCCGAAGAAGATTGCAAACAGATAGGCAGCGCACTGGCCAAGGTAATAAAGGCCTATTCATAATAGATGACAGGAAAGGATTGCCGTTATGTCCAGGAAGATTAAATGGGGTGTGATTGGGTCGGGTGGAATTGCCAAAAGGAGAACGATTCCAGAGGGTATTTCAAAAGCCGGCAACTCCGAGTTGTCTATAGTATTCGATATCGATGCACAGGTGAATGCTGAGGTGGCCAAGGAGTTTGGCGCCAAGCAGGCAGCGAGTATTAGTGACCTGCAGGAGGCGGAAATCGATGCCGTTTACATTGCTACTCCTGCCCACTTTCACGCCGAACAGGTCCGAGCCTGCGCCAAAGCCGGAAAGCACGTTCTCTGCGAAAAGCCCCTGGGTATGACAACTGCCGAGGCAGAAGAAATGATTGAGGTATGCAAACAAATAGGTGTCAAGCTTGGCTGTGCCTTTATGATGCGTTTTGTGGCCCAACACCAGGAAGCACTAAGGCTGATCAAAGAAGGTAAGCTCGGCAAACTGACCTATGCACGTGCTCAGCTTTCCTGTTGGTATCCATCAATCGAAGGTGCCTGGCGTCAGGATCCTGCCACCGGAGGTGGTGGCTCACTTATCGACATGGGAGGCCATTGTATCGATCTGTTGGAGATGTTCTTTGGAAATGTTACCAGGGTCGGCTGCTTTATAAACAATACTATCCACGATTACAAATCAGAGGACAGCGCAGTAGCAATGTTGTTTTTTGAAAGTGGAGCAATAGGCATCGTTGACACCTTTTTCTGTATCCCCGATAACAGCAGCAAGAACGTACTCGAACTTTACGGCTCAAGGGGCTCAATATTGGCTAAGGGAACCATCGGCCAGGCACCGGCCGGCCAGATGGTTGCATTTCTGGAACAAGACAGCGAGGAATATGACGCACAGCAGGCACGCACCGAAGCTCAAGGAATAATTATTGCTCCCGAGCCGGTAAATACTTATCAGGCTGAGATTGAAGAGTTTGGCCAGGCGATCATAGATGACCGTGAGCCAGTCATAAGTGGAGAGCTGGGCCTGCGAAGCCAGAAGATACTAACCGCCTGCTATGAGTCCGCTCGGTCGAGCAAGGTAATTAAAGTCGGCTAAATCAGCGTTCAGCGTATAGCTTTTATCGTATAGTTTCTTTTTTCTATCCGCTGTACGCTCTACGCTATCCGTTTCGATTCTCGATGTTTGTCTTTTACGAGTATCGAGCATCCGGCATCAAGCATCCGGTATCGTCCGTGCGTTTGTGTACAGAATTCCTGAGCGATCCTGATATGGATTTTACTGACGCCATCACTGAAAACACGCTGCGCACCATCCGTTTTGAAAGGCCCGAGCATATTCCGGTTATCTTCTGGATAAATCCGGCTTGCTGGCATCACTATCCACAGGACGCCTTGTTTGAGCTTATGGCTGAACACCGTCTTTTGTTTCCACCGTCAGGTGTCCCGCGGACTGACTTCACCGTGGCACGAGCTTCCAGCCCGTGTTTTCACAGGCTGGAAGCCTGTGCCACAGATGCAGTATTGCCGGAATTGGCTCCCTGGGAGCGCGCTGGTAAACCTTACACGGATGCTTGGGGCTGCGTCTGGGAAACAACTGATGACGGCATCACAGGTTCGGTAACAAAGCATCCGCTGGAGGATTGGGATGCCTTGCAGGATTTTACTCCACCCGACCCTGCACATTCAAACGGAATGGCTGCTATCGACTGGTCTGCAATTGAGGACAGAATCCGAACAGACACAGTAAAAGGAAAACATAGTGTCGGTAGTCTGGAACATGGCCACGCCTTCTTGAGGCTGAGCTATCTTCGTGGATACGAAAAACTTCTGCTCGATATGGCAGATGGAGAAAAGAAGCTCTGGCGATTGATTGAAACGGTCGAAAAATTCAGTATTGGAATTGTGCAGCGCTATATTGACCTCGGTGTTGCGATGATGCG
This sequence comes from Planctomycetota bacterium, assembly GCA_043824065.1. GTDB lineage: Bacteria > Planctomycetota > Phycisphaerae > Sedimentisphaerales > Anaerobacaceae > NIOZ-UU13. The sequence continues at coordinate 7,608 of JBDRTM010000356.1, forward strand.
ATATCCGGAGGATTTGGGCATGCAGCTCGGCCCAATGCTTTCGCCCGAACACTTTAGAACGTATATCAAACCTATTTACGAGCATCTGATGGCACCGGCTCAAAAAGCGGGCTGTCTGGTGCATATGCACTCTGACGGTGACATTCGTGACCTTGTGGACGACCTTGTAGTTAGCGGCGTAGATGCCCTCAACCTTCAGGACCTCGTTAATGGTATTGACTGGATAGCTGCGAACTTAAAAGGAAGGGTCTGCATCGATCTCGATATAGACCGGCAGCAAATCACCTGCTTCGGCAGTCCCGAGCAGATTGACGATCTAATCCGCAAAGAGGTCGAAAAGATTGGCAGCCCGGAAGGAGGCCTTATGATGATATACGGACTTTATCCGGGTGTCCCTCTTGAAAATATAAAGGCGATTATGGACGCAATGGAACGATATGCCGCTTTCTATTCTTAGCAATTTGTTTTATTATAAATCTGCACGTTCACAAAAAAAACACAGTGCACAGTAGGAAGAAAGGAAACGGAATATGAAAAAGATTGGCGCAGCGATTATTGGTTGTGGTTGGGTCGCAGAAGAATATGTAAAGGCATTTCAAAAAGACCAGCGCTCTGAGCTGCGAACGCTGGTAAGTCGAAATCCTGCAAACGCTGAAAGATACCGCGATCGCTACGACTTAAAGTGTACCATCGAAACCGACGCTTCTAAAATGTTTCAACAAGATGATGTGGACATCGTTGTGGTATGCACACCCCATAATGTACACACGGAATATGTGGTCGCCGCTGCAGAGGCTGGTAAGCATATCATTATCGAAAAGCCGATAGCCTTGACTCCGGAAGACATCCACAAGCAGCGTGAGGCAGTGAGAAAGAATAAAGTCAAAACGGTAGTGAGTTTTGTATTGCATTGGAATCCGTTGCTGATGACTATCGACCGGCTGATAGAGGATGAAGCATTCGGGGACATCTTCATGGTGGAGGTCGATTATCTGCACCGGATATGGGATTTAAAATGGTATGGTAGCCGGGAAAAGAGCGGCACGGCACTTCTGACAGCAGGCTGCCATGCAGTGGATGCCCTGCGATGGTTTGCACGCAGCCGGATCGAAGAAGTGTCCGCCTATCAGGTAAAAACCGAAAATCCCGCAGAATACCCGGGTACAATTTCAATCAATGTAAAATTCAAGGATGGAAAGATCGGACGCAGCACTACAACCTTTGATGCAAAGATGCCGTACCGATTCAACATCGGAATCTATGGTACCGAGGGCACGCTCCGCAATAGTGAACTTTTTTCCCCGAAGCTTTTCCCCGGTCAAAACGATTTCACAAAGATTCCCTGTATCCTTCCGGACAGCGGTGATGTTACTCATCACCCGTTTCAGGGCGAAGTATCTCACTTTCTTGATTGCATCATTAACGATGAACAGCCGTTTCCTGATATTGAAGACGCCGCACTGACACACGCTGTGTGCTTTGCTGCCGACCTTTCCGCGGAATCCGGCAGGCCGGTGTCTGTCAGCGAATTCGACAACCTGTTATGAACTATTGACTCGATAGTGGTAATGATTTAAAATACGAGATCTAAAAAATAGTTTGTTGCAATATAAATTTACTAAGAGTACTATGCATAGATTTTTTTTAATAGCAAGCAATATATGGACCGAATCGTTTGGGGGTAAGATGGGTTCATTCAAATGAAATTCAGAGGTGGTCATAACATATTGCTGTTGGGTCGGCCTGAAGGTGTAGTGCAAGTGATGCCGGAGCCGGATGTGCTGTATATTCCTTTGCGCAGCCGTCGTTTCGATTTTAGCGAAGTTGTTGTTAAAGATGGACAGCGTGTGAACAACGGTGATACCTTAGCCAAAGATCCTGACAATTATGGTGTTCGTCTGCTGAGTCCTCGAGCAGGTGTGGTTCGGCTGAATAAAGATGAGAACCATATAGTCCTCGAGGAGGTTGCCAAATATGAAGAGCATGTGGACATGGCCAAAGAGGAGCTATCGCACATAGAACGGGAGATGGGTGCTGCGGGCATAAAGCGATACAGATTGCATATATTGGGTGCCTGGCAGTTCTTCTATGATGCGCATACGGGTGCTCTGCCCGACCCCCTGGGCACACCGCAGGCCATCATCGTCTCGACCTTGAGTTTGGAGCCTTTCCTCGCCAGGGGAGACGTCCAGCTCCACAAGCGCCTGTCGAATTTCACCAGGGGTCTGGAACAATTGCAGTCTCTTTTAGAGTATCAACCCATTTACCTTGTGCTGCCTGATATTAAATCTGACTTTGCAAATCTAATACGGAACCATATACGTGGCCATGCGTGGGCGAAAATGGTCGAGATACATCTTACATACCCCTATGATGATTTTGCAATTCTCGCACGCAAGCTCGGTCTTAAGCGCAGCGAAGGGCCTGCCTGGGCGGTCCGAACCGAAGGAGTTCTGGCGGTTGACCGGGCGTTGACATTGTCAAAGCCCTGCCTGGTAAGGATAATCTCAATCGGTGGGACAGGGGTCAACTCCCCCACTCATATCAAAGTTATGCCGGGCTACCCGATACAAATGATCAAGGATAAGTATGTATTCGAGCCGGTTGCCCGAATGATTAACGGTGGCATACTAACCGGTGAGCTGTTAGGCACAGAAACATTAGGGCTTGATACGGAATGCAGAGGGATAACGATTCTTCCCGAGCTGAAAGACAGAGAATTATTTGGTTTCATCAGGCCCGGCTGGGATCGGAGCTGTTACGCTGCTTGCTACCTAAGCTCACTGAGAGAAAAGTTCAGCGAGCGATTCACTACAGGTCTGCGTGGTGAAGGTCGTCCTTGTATATCCTGTAATTTTTGTGAAGAAGTTTGCCCCGCCGGTATCACCCCTCACCTGATACACAAGTATCTATATCGAGATTTGATCGAAGAAGTCGAGCAGGCTCGTGTGGATCTCTGCATAGAGTGTGGTCTGTGTTCCTTTGTTTGCCCATCCAAACTCGACCTTATGCAGCAATTCATCGAGGCCAAGAGACTCATTGAGCAGGAAAAGGAAGAGGTACGCCGGGAACAGGAACGCCAGGAAAAGTTACGTCAAGAAGAGTTGGCCAGGAAATCGGGCGAGGAGACAAGCGAGTGAAACGATTGCTGAAGATTATTGAAGCTGTTCGCCCCACTTTTGAACAAGGCGGAAAGCTGCGGCTTTTCAAGCCTGTTTTCGGGGCGTTGGAGCATTTCTTCTTTGCGCCGTCAACAACGACGTTAGGAGCTCCTCATGTTCGGGACCCGCTCGATTTGAAGAGGCTCATGTCGATGGTTATCATCTCGGTGGTTCCATCGGTATTGGCAGCTTTTTACTTTTTCGGTCTGCGGTTTTTTCTGATGATCATCGTCTCGTATGCCGCGGGACTAACGGTGGAAGCGATTTTTGCGATGGTGCGCAAGGAGGGAATTAACGAGGGTTTTTTCGTTACGGGGATAATCTTCCCATTGATTCTGCCGCCCGGTGTGCCGCTCTGGATGGTTGGTCTGGGCGTGGCATTCGGTGTGTTTATGGGCAAGGAGCTGTTCGGTGGAACCGGTCGGAACATATTCAATCCGGCTCTTGTGGGCCGTTGTTTTCTGGCTCTTGCCTACCCGAAGGCAATGTCGGCCAGTTGGTTCGAGCCGAGCAGCGGACTGACGGGCCGGCTGTTTGAATATTTTTCCGTTGATGCTTCAGCGGCCGATGCGGTCACTGTGGCTACCCCGCTGGTGCAGGCCAAGAGTGGAGAGATGTGTTCTATTTCGCATTTGTTTTTGGGAAGTGTTTCGGGTAGTGCGGGCGAGACCTCGGCTATTTTGATAATCTTAGGGGGAGTATTTTTGCTGTTTACGAAAGTGGCCAGCTGGCGGACAGTGGTCAGCATTTTAGGTTCGTTTATCGTACTGACCGGGGCGCTCATTGGCGGCGGCGCTGTTAAGTGTGGAATGCCCGGGGTATTCGGGCCGGTGATGTGGCACTTGTTTGCGGGGGGGTTGCTTTTTGGTGCATTCTTTATGGCAACCGATCCGGTAACAAGCCCGACTACGAATGCGGGCAAATGGTTGTACGGCATTACAATCGGTTCGGTAACGGTTTTGATCCGGAATTTTACGGGATACGTAGAGGGCGTAACATTCGCGATTCTGTTAGGTAATATTGTTGCTCCTATTATTGATGAAATAGTTATTGGAATTCGCATCAGGAGGCTTAGAAGTGAAGGGTAGCGCTTACACTCTTGGCTATGCTGCGGTGCTTGGAGTAGTCTGTGCCTTGCTACTGACCGGTGCGGCCAGCTTTACCGCTCCTTATCAGGAAGCCAACGCCAAGGCCGAAGAAGTTTTGAATATTCTTTTGGTGTTAAACGTGTCTTTGCCGGCGGGGCCGTCTTCCGAGGAGCTGGTTGAAATATATAAGGAAAAAGTGCTTGAGCAGGAGCTTGGAGATATTGTGAAATACGTTTATTCTCCACAGCCACCGAACAAAGACGGCGCAATCGCCATACGATTTGCCGGTTCTGGGCTGTGGGGGCCGATCAAGGGCTTCCTGGCATTGGAACAGGATATGAAAACGATCCGAGGCATAACGTTTTACGAGCAGGAAGAGACCCCCGGCCTCGGCGGTGAGATTGTAACAGAAGGATTTCGTAAGCGTTTCGTTGGAAAGAAGATTCATGACAAAGACGACAACGTGGGAATTGTCATTTGCAAGCCGGGATCTGCAAAGGAACAAAATGAAATCGATGGGATTACAGGTGCAACCATGACGTGCGATAAGGTCCAAGCGATGCTTAATGAGGTCATAAAGAGCATTGTTGAGGAGAAGCAATAACAATGGCAGGCAAACAGTTAGCTTGTATGACATGTGAGCCCAAGGGTTTATGTGGAGGCAAAGGCCTGCTCACCCTGAAGGACGGTGCCTGGGCAAACAATCCTCTGGCGATTCAGATATTAGGTATATGCTCGGCCCTGGCGGTGACAAATCGGCTGGAAAACTCACTGGTTATGGGTGCGGCCCTTATCTTCGTTTGTGTGGGCTCGAATTTGCTTGTCTCTTTGCTGCGAAAGCGTACGCCGCATCGGATACGTATGATCGCCGAAGTTGCCATCATAGCAACGTTTGTGATAGTGTTCGACCAGTTCCTAAAGGCCTTCTATTGGGATATGTCAAAACAGCTTGGCCCTTACGTCGGCCTGATAATAACCAACTGTATCGTTATGGGTCGAGCCGAAGCCTTTGCCCTGCAAAATCCACCTGTTTTGTCCATTGTCGACGGCCTGGCCAACGGTCTCGGATACGCAGTCGTATTGGCCATCATCGGGTTCTTCAGGGAGCTGTTAGGTACCGGAGAGATATTTGGATACGAGGTGCTCAGCGGTCAATGGTATACACCTAATCAGCTGATGATTCTGGCCCCCGGAGCGTTTTTTGCATTAGGTATTGTCATTGCGGTTTTCAATGCTATTAAAGGCCCGGAGCCTGAGGAGAAGAAATGATGAGTGAGACATCGGCATGGGTAATATTTATAGCGGCTATATTTACAAACAATATACTGCTGACTAACTTCTTGGGCATGTGCTCGTTTATCGCCTGCTCAGGCCAAATAAGAACTTCCCTCGGGCTGGGCACGGCCGTTACTTTCGTTCTGATTACGACAACGATACTGAATTATATAATCTATCATTTCGTCTTAGTACCTCTCGGCCTCGTACATCTGCAGTTTATCGTCTTCATAGCGGTCATTGCGGCCTTCGTGCAATTGGTCGAGATGTTTGTCGAGCGATTCAGCCCCAGGCTGTACTTTGCATTGGGCATATTCCTGCCTTTGATTACAGTTAACTGTGCTATTCTCGGCGCATCTTTGTTCATGATTATACGCAAATACAGTTTTATACAGTCCGTTGGATTTGGTCTCGGCGCAGGCATCGGCTGGGCCGTGGCGATTTTGCTGTTAGCCGGCCTGAGACAGAAAATGAGATACAGCAATATCCCGGAGCCGTTCCAGGGTGTCCCCATAGCAATGGTCGTTACCGGCGTGCTTGCTATGGCGTTTATGGGTTTCGCGGGAATGGTATCAATTCAATAAAGTGACTAAAATGAGCTAAAATGAACTAAAGTGAGCTAAAGTGACACTTACGTGTCATCCCTTCGGCAAGCTCAGGGCAAGCTCTGAGGCGAAGCCGAAGGATCTGGCCAACGAAAAAGAGATTCTTCCCCTTCGACTCCGCTCAGGGCTAAAGGCTCTTTTCG
>JBDRTM010000357.1:0-13218 GCA_043824065.1 Planctomycetota bacterium
CGCAGCGGCGATTTTTGTTATTTTTTTACTTTTCATGATTATTCTCCCGAAACTCTGCTCTATAGCAGATGTTTTTTTGCCTTTTGATTTTTCGAATGCCTTGATGACATTAACAAGAACTACTTCATCTATTTTGGCATTTGTATCGATGTTTATATTCTTAACTAACTTTTCTATATTTTCTGCCGGTCTCATAATTCGGCCTCGCTATCTAAAATTGACCGCAGTTTATCTAATCCATAACGGTACCTGCTCTGAATTGTGTTAATTGATACGTCCTGCAATTCGGCAATTGCCTTAAATTTCATTTCGCCCTGGAGGTGCAGGATTACTACCTCTCGCTGTTGCTCCGGAAGCTGAGCCAGGGCATCGTTAAGCTGCCTCAATTGCTCGCTGTCAATAATCCACTGTTCCGGCCTTTTCGAATTCGATACTGCTGACTCAGCCTCATTTAGGCCGGTAGTTTCCTGTCGCCGCCTTGTTTTATTAGCATTGCGGACACGATTTACTACACATGTCGCCAGATAGCTTTTTAGGCTCCCGTTAAGCTTTAATTTTTCCGGAGATTGTGCAAAAGACACAAAAAAATCGTGCACAATATCTTCGGCAGCGCTCGTGTCGTTCAGGAGAGCCGATGCCAGCCTTAGCAAATTATCCTTGTACTTTTTGTAGATACGGCAGAGAGCATCACTGCTGCCGCGTTTAAATCTCCAAATAAGCAGCTTATCTTCTATCATCTAAATCCTGCAGGTTTTGTCTTGGAACGAACGTTCGTCATCTATAACACAATCGAATTGGCCGTTTTAGTCTAAATAAAATTCTCAAACCGACCGTTTTGATTGCAAAAATAACCATAAGTACCATATTAACAATAATATAAGGCAGCTTGTCATTCTGAACGAAGTGAAGAATCTATTTCTTTACGTGTATACATTATTCTTATTTGTAGACCAGATGCTTCGCTTTGCTCAGCATGACATCAAAAATCGGTTAGTTTGAGTAAAATCATTTTTTCCACAGAGCCTTACTTTGACTCAGTGCTTGATTATAGGAATATCCTCGCCAAAGGCTAAAAAAGTTATAAAAAAGTTTCAAACCGGTTTTCCTCAATAGCAAACTAAAAACATAATAATTGTCCCTATCAACTCGGTCAGACACGATTTTTTCGGCAATCCTTCGTAAAGTCAACTCCTTATTCTGTCGATTCGCAGACATTAAGAACAAAAGATTCTGGGGGATTTCGAGGTGTTTAGGATGGAAAAGACAAACGAGCGAAGAACAGAACAAAGACTGCGTTATTATTGGCCAATCTGGTTTGCCGAGGACCCTAACGAGGCGCTTGCACAGGGTCAGATGGTTGATGTTTCCAGCAGGGGCGCTGCGTTTACCTGCTACGCCAACGATGGTTGTCCCTACCCCGGCCAACATATAACAGCTCGTTTTAGTGTCCCGCATTATGGCCCGGATGACTCCTTCGATATGGCAAATTTCACCCGTTCAGCCCATGTTTGTCGGGTTGATAACGTAAATAGCTTTTTGCGCCGAATTGCCGTTCAGTTCGCCGAGCCGCTGCCTTTTAAACCCGGTGAACAAGACGCCGCCGAACCCAACGTACAAACACAAAACGCCCAGTAAGTGCAAAGCCATAAAATAAAATAGGCAATCGGTAATCGACAATCGCAAATCGTAAATCGCTGCCCTCCGTCCTCCGTCATCTGTCTTCCGCCCTCTGTCTTCTGCCTTCCGTCATCTGTCTTCCGCCCTCTGTCTTCTGTCGTCCGTCATCTGTCATCTGTGTTCTACGGACAGCTATCTCCTCCGTTTGTCTCGAAAGTTCTTAATCTCTTGTCCTGAAAGGTCTTGTCCAAACGTGCAAACTGAGTTCTCGCGGAGGCATCGCTGAGTTTATTAAACTTCCTTATACAGTTGTGCCAGCAGTGCTCCTTGCAGCTTGTGTAACTCCAAAAGGTGGCCTACGTATTCCGCTGCTTTTGATTGCTCCTTTGTAGATTTTTCCATTTTTTTTGTTTTTTTCGATGATTTTACCCTTTTTGCCTTTTTTGTAGATTTTGCCATTTTCTTTACAATTCCTTTCTTGACAAAATTCGTATTTGGGTCTAAAATACAAAATGTTAGAAATTGTTTTACTCGAAATTAACGCATGTGCGAAAAAATGCAACTAAAAAATTTACAATAGCGTAAAATATATGGGTAAATTCAACGGAAAAGCGACAATCGAGCGGATCAGATCCCTGCGTGAGCAATATGCAGGCAGTAGGGGTAAAAGCAAATTTGCCCGGGCTTTGAACATAAGTCCTTCTACTTACAACTATTACGAAAACAATAGAATTCCTCCGATTGAGATTCTGCTGAAAATATGTGAGGTTACAGGAGCGGATTTAGAATGGTTGCTGACCGGTCGAAGCACTGGAAAAAAACCTGCATCTGGGCCAAATAGCGGACTTCTGCAAAGGTTAGACAAGTTGTTTACAGACAATCCTGAGATGACAGAAGCGGTTTTGGCTTTTATTGAGCTATTATGCGAGCAAAAAGGGATTGTAGGAGGATTTCGCTCCGGGCTTCTGCCTTCCACACCGGCCCGGCCTGGATGGATACCTGTCCTTGGTCGAACCGCGGCGGGGATGGTTCATTTTTGGGAACAGACATTTCTACCGGAACCGAAAAAAGCTATTACCGAGCTTGATGAGCTGGTGAAAAAGCATATCGGCAAGGAGATTGTCGGTTCTGTAGATGGCACGGTCTCGGTTGATTTGAAGGCGAGGCCTTTGCTGGACGGAATCAGGAAGCAGCAGGCTAATCTTATTCAGGTTTGTGGGCAAGGCCAGGAGCAGATAGTTGAATTTGTCCAGTGCGAGGAGGTCCATAAGCTGTTCCCTGACAGTTTTGCCCTGCATCTGGACGGAGACAGTATGTCACCAAGGATAAATGATGGTGACGTTGTGATATTAAGTCCCTCGGTGCCGGCGGCGCAGGGTCAAATTAGCATTGCTCGTGTTGCAAATCAAATAGGCGTTACCTGCAAGCTCATAAGAACAACAAAAACAGATGTCCATCTGATACCGATAAATGAAAGGTATGAAACGAAGGTCGTGGCTAAAAAAGACTTGCTTTGGGCACTGGCCGTTTTGTGCCATGTAAGTGTCTGATTGTATCTTATGGTCCCGACGATTGTGAGACTTTTTTTCAAAGCACAGTTTCCTGTGCTCTATTTAGTATCTGTTGCGGAAAACAAAAACTGACGATGTCACCCCTGCCCCTGCTTCCGCAGGGGTAAACTTGTCCCCGCGAAAGCGGGGAGCAGGGGTCCAGAGCGAAAAAGCTGGATTCCCGCTTTCGCGGGAATGACAAATACTGTTTCCGCAACAGGAACTATTTAATGAAGCTCATATATTTTTTGAGCCGCATTAAATCTTTTATAGGACTATATTAGGACTATAAAATTTATGTTGTGTTGTGTAGATACTAAGTAAAAGTTTTTGAGAAGATGGCACGAAATAAGCCTTGCATTTTGGGCTTGGAAGTGATAATATAGCGGAATGATTGTGAAGATAGCCAAAAAACAGTTGTACAAAAAATGTATTGTTGTGTTTATCTGCCTTTTGATAGCCGGCAATTTAACACACAGTACTGTGTTGTGTTTTGGTGCCGATGGCCATATTGAATTGGAATCTGCTTTTCGCAAATGCTGTAATGACTTGGTTCATTCCTCTGCTTCAGACCAAAAGCAGTTTTCCCCTGAGGCTGAGCATGAAATAGGCAAACATTGTGGACCCTGCGTAGATGTCCCGATTTCCATTGGCTTAGCGAAGATTTCCCGTGCATCGACACAGTTGAATCCCATATTCCCGGCTCCAGCCACAAACGTAATTGTAGCTACCGACAAGCTCAATTTTTCTGTATGTAATTTTGCGTCAAGTACATTTGTTGCCACTTCTTACTTTACCCCTCTGCGCACAGTGATCCTGCTGGTGTGATCTACTAAAAAGACATTTCTTTTTCTGTAACATTTACAAAACACTTACTGTAAATGGCCGGATAGTTGCATTCTTCTGATACTCCCTCAATTGGAGTTCATCATAAGAATCCGAACTGGTAAGTTAAATATTTTAGGATTACTGTGATGTGGATTAGATATTTTTTACTGTTAGTTATGATGTTTGCTCTTGGTGTTCCAGGCTGTACGGAGCATAGTAACGAACCTGCACTGCCGGAACGCCGGTCGTTGGGACAGGAATTCAGCACTTTCCAACCTCCCGCCAAACCGAACGAAACTCCGGATGTTCCTGAAATTGTTGAGCCAATCGGTGCTATCACTTTACGACAAGCCCTGGCTCTTGCCCTGTTGCACAACCCTGGACTCAGGGCATTCTCCTGGGAGGTTCGTGCCTCAGAAGCAAGAACTTTGCAAGCGGGCCTTTTACCCAATCCAGAAATCGAAGTGGAAGTGGAGGAAGTTGGTGGAGCGGGTGCACGAAGCGGTTTTGATGGTGCCGAAACCACTATCCAATTCGGCCAGTTGATTGAACTGGCCGGCAAACGTCCTAAGCGAGAACGGCTTGCATCCCTTGAAAGCAACTTGGCCGGATGGGACTATGAAGCCAAGCGGCTTGATGTGCTTACCGAGGTGGCACTTGCTTTTGTAGGAGTTCTTGCAGCTCAGGAAAGGCTGACATTAGCCGAAGAATTAGTCCGATTGTCTGAGAAAGTCATGGATACTGTTGCACAGCGAGTAGAGGCTGGAAAAGACTCGCCTGTGGAGAAGACCAAGGCACAAGTGGCTCTCGCAGGCGCTCGGATCGAACAGAAACGGGCTCAACGGCGTCTGGTCTCGGCCCGTAAACAATTAGCAGCCACATGGGGCGGCATTTCGCCTGCTTTCGAGGGGGTGAGCGGTCAACTGGACATTACATTTCCCATTCCCTCTGAAGCTGAGCTTAGGGGCTTGTTAGAACAGAATCCGGATTTGGCCCGGTGGGCCGTAGAGATGGAAAGTCGGCGGGCTGCCCTGGAATTGGAAAAAGCCAATGCAATTACTGACCCAACAATCTTCGGCGGAATGCGGCGCTTCAATGAGACCGATGATACAGCAGTCGTTTTCGGTTTATCAATTCCGGTGGCCGTATTTAACCGAAACCAGGGAAGAATACTTGAAGCCAAATACAATATCGCCAGGGCCAGAGAGCAACGAGGGGCGGTCGAAGCGAATTTGTACGCGACTCTGGCTGATACGTATCAAGCTCTTTCCAGTGCATTTATCGAAGTAACTGATCTTAAGAACGAGGTTCTGCCGGGAGCTGAGAGTGCGTTTGACGCTGCCAGACGAGGATACAGCGAAGGTAAATTTGACTACCTGATGGTCCTGGATGCCCAACGAACCTTCTTTTATTCCAGAGCGAGATATATTGAGTCTTTAGCGGCCTACCATGGAGCTAAAGCTGATGTCGAACGTCTAATCGGCCAAAACCTTGAAAGTGTTAATAATACCCCCGAAGCGAAAGCAGAGGAAAGCAAATAGGAGAATTTTATCATGTTGCAAAAAAAACGTCAAAATACTACTTCTGTCCCCCGCCAGCCACAAGCGGGGGCAAATCACTTTGGCACGGCGCTGTCTATATTTGTTGTGCTCGCAGGAACTATTCTCTGGCTTACGGGGAACTTGCACTTTGGACCACGTGATCCCGCTAAAGCCGGCAGTGTTCTCGATGACGGACATGGGCACGAGCAGTCCCGAAAGGGACGCCTTTCGGCGGGACAACAAGGTCCCCCTGCCAGCAACAAGCAGGGGTGTGAGGAACATGGTGCTCCGGAATCGCTTTGTGTCCAGTGCAACCCTTCGTTAGCAACCGCTTTCAAAGAAAGAGGAGATTGGTGTACCGAGCACAACCTGCCGGAATCTCAATGCACTATATGTAATCCAGGCTTGGAGCAATCTTCGATGCGTGATGTCGGCTCGGCGGCTGGTCAAAACGCCTTCGAAGAAGCCATGTGTGAACATGGCATACGCACGATTGACTGCGATAAATGCCGGTTTGAAGTGGGCGTGGTCAAAATTCAACCTTCGGTGGCGAACGCATTAATCAAAACAACCGTAGTTAAGGACACGCCACACACAACGACCTTGAAGCTCACCGGCCAGGTGCAATTAGATAAGACAAGAGTCGTAGATGTGGTGTCAACCGGCGGTGGGCAGGTCAAACGGGTGGAAAAGCTGCTGGGCCAGGAGGTGGCAAAAGGAGACACACTGGCTGTTATTCACTCGGCCGATCTGGGGCAGGCAAAAGCACAGTTCCTGGATGTCCAGGCCAGGCTGGAATTGGCAACCTCGACATTTGAGCGAGAAAAGGAACTCCACGAGAAAAAAATTAGCAGCAAGGCCGATTACTTCAGCGCTTTAAGCGAGCTTAAGGCCGCCCAGGCTTATTACGCGGCGGCTGAAAGAAGACTGCGTCTTTTCGGCCTTGACGCCGAGCAAATAAACGCAACCATAAATGAAAAAGAGAACGGTCTATTTGCGGAACTGGTGCTGCGAGCACCGCAGTCCGGTACGATTATCGCCCAGAATGTCTCTACCGGCGCACTGATCGATACTACTCAGATCCTGTATACAATTGCCGATCTGGCCAATGTCTGGGTCTGGTACGACCTTTATGAGAAAGATTTGGCGGTGCTTCACGATCGGCTCTCGTCAGGCCGGACGGTCATGGCAAAGGTGCGAGTAAGAGCCTTTGAAGGCGAAGTTTTCGACGGAGTAGTTGACCTTATCGGCAGCCAGGTAGACGAGCATACACGCACCGTTAAGCTCCGCGTCCAGGTGAAAAACGAAGAACGCAAGCTCAAGCCCGGAATGTTCGCAGAGGCCGAAATATCCGTTCCTCTCAAAGGCAGCATAACGGCGGTTCCCTCCAGCGCTGTCCTTTCCGACGAAGGCAAGGCTTTTGTTTTTCAGCACTGGAAAAATGATTTATGGGTTCGAAGGGATGTTGCCGTAGGTTCCAAATACGGCGATTTTGTTGAAATCTTAAGTGGTATCCCAAAAGGCGCGACGATAGTAACAGGTGGGGCCTTTATGCTTAAAAGTGACATTTTACGCGAAAAAATGGGCGCAGGCTGCGCTGAATAACGAAAGGATTGAATTGCAATGCTGGATGAATTGCTACATTTTATACTTAAGCAGAGACTCCTTGTTATTCTTGGCAGCGTTGCGCTGTTGGTAGTCGGAATCTTTGCTTGGAAAATCTTACCCATCGATGCTTTCCCCGATGTAACAAATCAGCAAGTTATGATATTGACCAAAACGCCCGGCCTTAGCCCCGCCGAGGTAGAGCGGCTGGTCACGTTTCCCATCGAATTCGAAATGGCGGGCTTGCCGGATGTCAAACAGGTACGATCAATTTCCAAGACGGCCCTGTCTCAAGTCATTATCATATTTGAAGACGATGTTGATACGTATTTTGCCAGACAGGTGGTATTTGAGCGTTTGTCTCAGGTCAAAGATGAATTGCCTAAAGGGGTGGAGCCGGAATTGGGGCCTGTATCCACCGGGCTTGGGGAGATATACCAGTATGTATTGGAGAGCGGATATTACTGTCCTGAGCACAAACAGATGTGGTCTGAAACCGGGGGAAAATGCCAACAATGCGGAATGGAACTGGTAAACGCCGAACAAAGTCTTATGGATTTGCGGACGATACAGAATTGGGTAATCAGCCCGCAGCTTCGACGACTGTTTGGCGTAACCGAGATCAATAGTTTTGGCGGCTTTGTCAAACAATACCATGTGATTCCCGATCCGGACCTTCTGATAAAGTACAGCATTTCACTGGATGAGATTATGGCTGCCTTGCAAGCGAATAATGCAAATACCGGAGGCTCTTACATCGAAAGAGACTGGGAGCAGATCAATGTGGTTTCCAAAGGGTTGGCTCAGGGGATTCCCGATATCGAAACGATCGTCCTGAAGGCCGAAGGCGGCACACCGGTCTACCTGAAAGACATTGCTCAGGTAGAAATCGGTCACCAAACCAGATTTGGTATCGTGACTAAGGACGGTAAAGGCGAGGCCGTTATCGGCATGGTGATCATGCTCAAGGACAGCAACTCCAAGCTCGTGGTTGACCGTGTACTGGCCGAAATCCCTAAGATCCAGAAATCCCTTCCGGCGGGTGTAAGAATCTCGCCGTTTTATGATCGGACCAGCCTTATCCAGGCCTGTGTCGGAACTGTATCTACCGCACTCGGCCAGGGAATTATATTCATCGTGCTGGTCCTTTTCCTTTTCTTGTGGGATATACGTGCTGCTTTTGCCGTGGCGATATCGCTGCCTATGACGGCCGCAACAGCATTTCTGTTGATGGGCTGGCAGGGAGTCACCGGAAATCTGATGAGTCTCGGCGGGCTGGTCATTGCCATTGGGATGATCGTCGATGGCTCCATCGTGGTCATTGAAAACATCGCCCGGCACATGCGTCAAAAGGGCGATTCCGAGGCCGCAAGAATTCCCATCGCTTTTGAGGCGCTGCGAGAAGTGGCCAAGCCGGTCATATTCTCCATCCTGATCATCATGATCGTTTTTATACCGCTGTTTACGCTTGAATCCATGGAAGGTAAGATGTTCAAACCGCTGGCATTGACCATTTGCTTTGCCCTGATAGGGTCTTTGTTGGCGACGTTAACCATTGTGCCCGTGATCGGTTCTATTCTGGTCAAACGAACGGGAAAGGAAGACGGCGAGAATATTCTGGTAAGAATGATCCAGCGTCTGTACCTGCCCGTGCTGACAGCCGCCGTGCGGGGACGTTGGATTACCATTGGTATCGCGGCTGCGGTGATGGTTGCTTCGTTTTCTGTGGTGCCCAAACTCGGAACGGAGTTTTTACCGGCGCTTAATGAAGGGGCGATCGCCATCAATATCGTTCGACTGCCAACGGCCAGCATCAAAGGCTCGGCCTTACAAGCGACTGAAATTGAAAAGCGGCTGCTGGCCAAATTTCCCGAAATCGAAACCATTGTTACCAAAACGGGCCGTGCTGAAATCGCCGAGGACCCAATGGGACCTGAACAGAACGATCTCTTTGTTATGCTCAAGCCCAATTATGAGAGTAAATTTGGCCGCTCCAGCAAAGAGTTAGTACAGGAAATCAACAGTGAGCTTGCCGCATTTCCTGGGATCAAACCGGCATTTTCACAACCGATTGCTCTGAGGGTCAATGAACTTATCAGTGGTATCAAGTCGGATGTTGCCGTCAAGATATTTGGAAATGATATGGAAGTTTT
This sequence comes from Planctomycetota bacterium, assembly GCA_043824065.1. Lineage (GTDB taxonomy): Bacteria > Planctomycetota > Phycisphaerae > Sedimentisphaerales > Anaerobacaceae > NIOZ-UU13. Next base: position 9,295 of record JBDRTM010000357.1, read on the forward strand.
GCGGATCGCGGCGGAGAAGATATCGCCTATCCTGAGCAAAATCGAAGGCGCCAGCGATCTCAAAATAGAACAGATTTCGGGATTTTCCGAGATTCAAATACGCATGAATCGACAGGAGTTAGCTCGCCATAAGGTCAATATTGAAGATATTAATCTGTTGGTCCGGACCGCTGTTGGAGGCGGTGTTGCGACAACCATTTTTGAAGGTCAGAAAAGATTTGATGTACAGGTACGATTTCCTTTGGAAAACCGACGTGACATTGGAGTTATCGAGCAGATGCTGGTTCCGACTCCAGCCGGTTACAATGTTCCGTTAGGCGAGTTGGTCACTATAGAGGAAGTGGAAGTGCCGGCTCAGATAAGTCGAGAGGATTCCACACGCAGACTGATCGTTGAGTGTAATGTCAGGGGCCGTGACATGGGCAGTTTTGTCGCCGAAGCACAACGGAAACTGGCATCCATCGAAAATCAGTTACCCGATGGATACTGGCTGGACTGGGGCGGACAGTTTGAAAATCAGCAAAGGGCCATGCAGCGTCTAAAAATGGTCGTTCCTGCGTCCGTACTTTTGATTTTCCTGATGCTGTTCAGTTCGCTCAATTCTCTCAAAAGCGCCATTTTGATTTTGGTGAATCTACCCTTCGCACTGGTCGGCGGCATTTTGGCCATTTATTTTCTTAATATCCATTTAAGTGTCGCAGCTTCCATTGGCTTTATCGCCTTACTGGGAGTCGCCGTAGAAAATGGACTGGTTCTGGTAACTTTTTTCGATCAATTGCGGGCAGGAGGCAGAAAGGTGCACGATGCGGTTATCGAGGCCTGCCGACTGCGCGTACGGCCATTGCTAATGACCACATTGACTACGCTGATGGGACTTTTGCCGATGCTATACGCAACCGGCGCAGGTTCCGAGATACAGAAACCCCTGGTAGCTGTGATCTTTGGCGGGCTTATCAGTTCCCTATGCCTGACTCTTATCATACTTCCTGTGCTTTATATAATTTTTAACCGGGATGAAACAGTTGTGGAGTATTGATATTTAAAGAGGAACATAAGAAGTAAAAGGAATCTGATTATGAAAATGGTAATCGCATTTATCAAGGAAAACAAATTCGGAGAAGTGATGTTGGCTTTGCATAAAATCGGAGGACTTACCGGAGCCAGCAGCTCAAAAATCCACGGCTTCGGACGCGACAGAAGCAAGCATGATCCGACGCAGAAACCGGAGGTTTCTCTGGATTTCAAACCCCATATCAGACTGGAGATTGCCTGCAATGCAGAACTGGTTGACAAAGTCCTCTCAACGGTTGAATGGGCGGCGCATACCGGTCTGCGCGGCGACGGAAAGATTTATGTCCTACCGCTTGAACAGGCTGTCCGCATCAGCAGTGGGGAACGCGATGAAGACGCCATCTAAGAATGGAGTTTTAGCAATGGTTTGCTATTAAAATAAATGACCGAACAGATAACAATTAAAGATGATATTGTTACGTTGGGTTGACCCCGTTAGAAATTTCAAGGAGCGAAAGAAGATTGGAAAAAAGGTGGAGATTTCTAACGGGGTTGACCGGGCAACTCTTTTAGTATTCTTTAAAGTTCCTCATCCAAGCCGGCCAGTCACTCGCCTGGGCCCCGCCTGCCACAGTCCAGAAGCCGTTTCTGTTGTACTGCCGATGCCACTTGAATGTCCACAACTCCTTAATTCCTACCTTTCTAACAGACCAATCCAAAAACAAGTGATTTACAAACCCGTTGTGCCGGTTGATGCTGAAATGCTTCATTTCATGGGCAGCGCCCACCCACTGACCATTAAATTCAGGAGGAGCGATCCGGTTGGATTGAGGGTTGTTGTTCTGATAGAAGGGCCCCCCTCCCCTCCACATAGTATCGGCAAAAACGGGTATATTGTTCCCGCCTTTAACATCAGTTGTCTTCCAATTCCATTCAACCGGACGGCTCTGAATCTCTGTCTGTCCCGGCCGTGAATTAAAAGTCCAATTATTTGCACCATAGCTGCCTTCTTCCTGACGTTGGCCTAGCCCGAGTTTCCTACTTATAAAAAGCAATAGCTCTATCTCTTTTTATGGCAAGAGGTTACACGATTGCATTCCTTACCCTAAAACAGCATATTCTCCTTCTTCAGACCTAAAATTGACAGCAACTGTTGCTGAACTTCGGATGTCTTGGTCAATGTGGTTTGTTTTCGCTCAGTTTTCGCTCGACGCTTGCGGGGATAAATGGTCACCACTTCACAGATGGCATTCAACTGGCAAAGAACCCTCTTGAGCGATAGTTCAAGCCCGGCGTCTCTAACACGACGAAGCATCAAAGCCCTCAACAGTACAGCAATTGTACAATAAAGGCCATGCACACGAATCTTCGAATCAGTCCAATGGTGAAGCGGCCACCAGCTTCCTGTGCTGCGATCCTTCATTTCCTTAAACACATCCTCGATGATGAATAGTATAGTTCAATTGTGGAATCTTATTCGGGCCTTTGCGAATTTTTACTTTGATAATGCCCTTCAGGTGTTGTCGGCTCAGGATATTCCTGCACTGGGTCTCTATGGATTTGATAGTTGGGACTTTGCCGCGTTTGATGATGCCGCCGGCACGATCCTGCAGTTTTGTTCGCAGTAACGAAAGCTTCTCGCTGGCTTTGGTAATATCATTCTGCAGCGTCAGCCATTGGGCATTGAAAAGATTCTGGTTATAGGTAACCACAAGAGTTCTTTGACGGCCGTAAACCTTCTTTGTAACACGCAATGCCTTTGTCCCTTCAAGCTCAACTGACTGACAGGGCACAAAAGCCGAATCGTTATTCTGTATCCGGGCCAATTCCTTGTGTTCACCCAATTTCACAGAACCTACAAAATCCAGCCCTGCCCAATCAAACAGGGCAAAGTTATCAGCGGAATTGTTTCCCTTGTCAAAAATTACAGTTGTATCAGGCACAGAACTGTCATCTCCGGAAAGTTCTTTGAAAAAACTATGAAACCTTCGGAGCATCAAAGGAAACTGTTTGGCATCATTACGGCTGCCTTCATACACATCATAAAATAATGGCACATGGCCATCGGCACAGCAAAAAAGAGCGTAACTGATCTGTCTCAAGTTGTTACGGCCCTGCTTATTTTGACCCCGTTTGGCTATCTGGCATCGAGTATTGAATGTGTCGATGAAGGTGTAGAAGTTTGTACCATCGTATGAAACGCAAGACAAGTCGATATCTTCGCGTCTGAGAACGCCTTTGATGATACGTTTCCAGATCAATGCCGCCGTCTTGACATCGATCCTGTCCATATGATCCCAGAACCGCTGTGATGCAAGCAAGGCTTTAGAGGCGTGTGGAATCTGTCGCAACAGGGACGTTTGCGAAAACCATTCCCACATGGAGCGTTTGCTGCTGGGACAAATCGCTCTGTTGAGCACTGCAATGGCCAGGTATTCTGCGGTGCTCATCCCCTGTTTGCGTTTAGGGCATAGCTGGTCTATATGTTTGAGCAGCTCAGCGACGACAGATTCCTGCCATAACGCCGTGGGCAATGCCCATTGGAACACCTGGGCGTATAACGGTGCCGGACCGCCTTGATCGATTGCCTTGACGATATTTTCAAGCTTACCGAGGTATTTTTGCCATACTCGTTTGCACCTGCCGTCCACCCATGCCCACTTTGAATAGTAATAATAGGTTCGTCCGTGAATTTTTTTTGGTTCCAGTCTGTCCATAATCGTCTCCTTGCAACCAGAGTAACAAAGAGAACTTTAGGGCATAGGAACAGAGAAGTCAAGGCAAATAATTGTTTTTTGAGGTCTTTAGAGGGTATTTTTATTACTGCATTTTAGGGCATAGAATTACAAGTGCATAACCAGTTTACGTGCAAGCACTTACGGAAATCTGGTGCGTGTAAGTAGGAAACTCGGG
>JBDRTM010000358.1:0-4763 GCA_043824065.1 Planctomycetota bacterium
TGAATACTATAAAAAGGGTGTTCTGTTAGTGATTTGTCCATTCATGCAAAACGCCGGAGAGCAAACTTGCGGACACAAAACGACAATCTATTTTTCGCGTATGCTTGAGCTAAATCGTGCACATCAAAAAAGGGCTGCCGAAGCGTTATGGTTCACGACGGATAACCGCTTAGCCGAAGGCTGCATAAGCAATGTGTTTCTGGTCAAAGATTCCGTCCTTCATACGGCGCCGATTGAAACGCCTGTCCTTGCGGGCATAGCGAGAAAGACCGTCTGCCAAATCGCCTTAACAAACTCTATCAATTTAGTTGAAAAAGACCTCTCCATAGACGATGTGCTGGCTGCCGATGAGATTTTTCTGACAAATGTAATTATGCAAATTATGCCGGTAACCGCAGTGGAAAAACACACCGTAAGCGACGGCAAGGTCGGTACGATGACTAAAAGATTGCAAAAGAGTTTCGATGAATTTGTTGAAAGCCAGTGCAGGAAATGAAAATGAAAATAAAAGATATTGCGGCAGCAATTGAAGAAATAGTCCCACTTAACTTAGCCCAGGACTGGGACAATGTCGGACTGCTTATCGGCGATGTGCAGAAAAATGTAAAAAGAATTCTGCTGACCATCGACGTAACCAGTGATGTTGTCGCTGAGGCCAGAAAACTAAAAACAGACCTGATTGTGAGTTATCATCCGGTAATCTGGGACGGCTTGAAAAAAATTACTTCAGACGGGCCGAGCAGCACCGTACACGAATTGATTCGCAGCGGCATTGCGGTTTTTTCGATACATACCGCACTGGATGCTGTCAAAGGCGGTGTCAACGACGGCCTTGCCGAGATTGTTGGCATAGAAGATGGAAAGCCGATTGGGGTGGATTCCCGCTTTCGCGGGAATGACATTGGCGACAATGCACAGCATGGCTTGCGCCATTACAAGCTCGTTGTCTTTGTCCCTGTCGAATCGGTAGCTGAAGTTTCAAATGCGGTTTTCGCCGCCGGGGCAGGGGCAATAGGTAATTACAGCAACTGCGGCTTCGGTGCCGAGGGAACGGGAACTTTTTTGCCTTTGGAAAAAGCAAAACCGGCTATTGGCAAAAAAGGAGAAATGGAGAAGGTCCCGGAGATAAGATTCGAGACGATTGTGCCGGCGGAAAAACTCGATGCGGTTGTCACGGCAATGAAAAATGCTCATCCTTACGAGACGCCGGCCTTCGACATTATCAAACTCTACAACAGCCAAAATGAATTCGGCCTTGGCAGAATCGGCAAATTAGCCAAGCCATTACGAATAGAGCAGATTATCCAGAGAATAAGGAAACGCACCGGCGCCCAGGCCGTCGGTCTGATTGGAAACGAAAAACGGCTGGTAAAAACAGCGGCGGTTTGTGCCGGCTCATGCGGCAAGATTATCAATTCGGTTATCGCTGCAAAGGCCGATTTGTATCTCACCGGCGAATTGAAACACCATCAGGCATTAGCCGCTCAGGAAGCAGGGCTGACCTGCATCTGCCTGAGCCATACCGTCTCGGAACGGTTCATATTAAAAAAATTCGCCAAACAGTTGCAAAAACAGCTAAATTCAGTGACAATAAGAATAAGCAAAAAGGACGCAGACCCATTTAAGTGGAAAAACGTATGACGGAAGAACAAAGGACAGAAAACAGAAGACAGAAGACAGAGAACGGAAAACAGAATTCCGAATATCGAATATCGAATGTTGAATGTCGAACACTGGAAGAAGAACAAACTGAACTGTTGCGGCAGAACGAGGACATTGAGACGACGGTCGAGACGGTTGTGGAGGCGGTTTTATTCGCAAGTGATGAGCCGCTCTCGGAAGCCCGGCTGGCCAACATTGTTGAAACATCCGTAAAGCAAGTCCGTCAATGTATCGAAAACCTGAACGGCAAATACCGGACCAGCAATAACGCCTTTAGGATAGAGCAAATCGCCGGCGGTTATCAAATGCTCACTTTGAGTCCTTATAACTATTGGCTGAAAAAATTACTTCGGGCCCGCAGCGACAGCAAACTAAGCCCCGCCGCGGTGGAGACCCTTGCCATAATCGCATACAAGCAGCCGGTCATGCGGGCTGATATCGAGGTCGTCAGGGGCGTCGCCACCGGCGAGGTAATTCGAACTCTTTGTTATAAAGGTTTGGTTAAGATAGTAGGCAGAGCTGAGGTCTTGGGCAGACCAATGCTCTATGGCACAACAAAGAAATTTCTGGAGGTCTTCGGCCTGAACACACTCAAAGACCTGCCGAAAATTGAAGAACTGAAAAAGCCACCTGCTTAAACCAAAACGGCGGGCTAAAGCCCATCCTACAAACTTAATAGCGAAAAGCTATTTTATTGTCTTGAAATCCGAAGCACGAAACTCGAAATTCTCCGCAGTCCTAAGGACTCCTTACGGAGGACACCTTGCGGTGGAAACAATATCTAATGCGGATACGCACGCTTCTAACAGGCGTGACCAAAATGACACTTGGTGTCATCCCTTCGGCAAGCTCAGGACAAGCTCTGAGGCGAAGCCGAAGGGATCTGGTCTGCGAATGATGAGATTCTTCGCTTCGCTCAGAATGACAGCTTTGCTGTCAGCTATGAAAATTTGAACATTTGAATTTCAGATTTGTTTCGTAATCAGCAACAAATAAATCTAAGCGGCGCTGGAGTACTAATCCCATGGTAGCTCTGTCGCTTCGGCGCTGACGGCATGAGTGGGCCTGGGATGCTCATCGTCGAAAACGTACATATCATCCTGGTCCTCGATTACGACAAAACTCTCATCAATTGAGCCGTCCGGCTTTATTATATTATCGAGTGCAAGTTTCAGGTGTTTGGCAAGAAACTTATAGGCGCCGGTGCGCTTCGAAATACCGTAATCATGTCCCTCATCGGGAAGGTGAACATTCTCCACACGAGCCTGGGCGTCATAAAGACGATAGACATTGCGGATATAGGGAAGCTCGACGTTCGGCGTATTCTTGGTCCAGTCCTTGCCGTCGGAGATTAGCAGTTGCGGGCGCGGCGCGGCCAGAGCGGCTATCTCCGTATTATTTGTCTCGTGGGTATCGCTTTTGTGGATGGGCATCCCGCTTTCGCAGTTACACCCACCGAAGAAGTGCGCAGATACCATTACCGTAGGGACCGAGACGGCGATGCGGTCATCGACGGCAGTGACAAGGAACGATTGTGTCCCCCCGCCGGACGCCCCCGTTACGCCGATACGCTTGGGGTCCACGTCTTTTAGTGAAGCAAGAAAGTCTATGGCACGGATACTGTTCCAGAGCTGCAATTTAAGGACCTTTAGCCGCCTGTGCTCCCATCCCGCATTTTTCCAGTCACCATATCCCACCATATCGTAGGAGAAAACAATAGCGCCCATACGGGCTAAGGTCGCACATCGCCTCTGCATATTGGGTCGAAACCGGCCGTAGTTACCGGCGCTGCTGAAATGTCCGTGCGGACAGAGCACCGCTGCAAAGGGTCTCTTGCCTTGCCGTGGACGATACAGATTTCCCGTTACAAAAACACCGGGCAGACTTTCAAACGCCACGTTCTCAACCGTGTAATATTTGTACCTGCGCTTGCTGTGTATGATAGGTTTCAGAGCGCACTTTTTGGGCATAGGCAAAAGTTCTGCTCCACGAAGAATGGCCTTGCGAATGCGCCCGGCCCGGGCCTTCCATTCAGCCAGGTTGGAGTAGCTACGGGCAAACTTGGCAAGCTGCTCTTTGGCCGCTTCCTCACTATGATAATTTCCCTGACAAAGCTGTGGCTTTTTGTTTTCGGCACCTTGAGCTAGTCCGCCCGAAAATACAACCGCAAATATTGGTATGCTGATAACAATAACTCTGCGAATACCGACCGATGGACTTTTCATTTGACACCTCATAATATCTTTCTGCATATTAATTCATTTGATAATCACATTCGCTACCATTGCGTCAATGGCTTTATTGGCACTTTTGTAACTATCTCCTTGTCTTTCCAGACCGGCGAAAGCAGGATCGCCACCCGAACATTGCCCTTAGCATTGGGCAATCGAATTATAAGCCGGCTAACACCCTTATTGGTTTTCTGCGGTGGCTTCTGCTGGGCCGACTCCACTGCAAACGCAGCGATTGAGGGTGACAAGATACGGGCGATAAGCTTTCTGCCGGCAAGGGTAAGTACAGCGGCATCTTTTTCCTTTATATCGATTTTCGCATCCGTTGTCATAGCCCAGACGACCTCACAGGGCTTTTCGATTTTGAACTCGTCCTGCACAAGAACCGCCCGCCGATCCTCGAGAATTGCAACACCCCTTGTTACCTTATTTGCAAACTTTTTGTAAGCGCTTGTCAGCTCGACAAGGACAAAAGCGGAAGACTTTTTTGACTCAAATTTGATGAACTTCGATATTGCCAATGGGTCCTGGTCCTCGCCGTCCAGTAGCGGGACGTTATGGCTTTTCGAATTTAAGCGGTAATAGCTCCACCGCCTGCCGCCTCTTTTTCCGTCCCAGTAACCGGGCAGATTGTAGTTGTCCGAGCCGAGGTCGCGTACCCATCGAACACCCAGAGCATCAAGCTCGAAGTTGCCCAAATCGAGATGGCCGTGATTGACCTGGTTGTAGCCGGCCTTGACGCCAACAAACAATGCTTCCGGGTCGTTCCAGGCGCTGCGGAACACAGCTATCTCCACAGGGCCACGGAAATAGCGGTCGAGGTCTTTGGCTGCGGGCATTTTCCCTGGAGACGGCACATACCAAACCACG
>JBDRTM010000359.1:0-3785 GCA_043824065.1 Planctomycetota bacterium
TGCAATGCGAGCCACTCCCTCAGGCTCACCTTCGAAATTCATGAGGACCTGCTCATCCTCCGAAACGTCGGCCCACACGACAAGGTTCTCAAGAAACCCTGAGTGGAATCTGCCCCGGCATCTGTCACAATCTTCAATCGACAATCATCAATTCGGTCCCCGGCTCACATTCTTCATTTGACAAAAAGATGGCATCCTTTTAGAATACTCCAGAAATTCACTTTTGATCTCAAAAGGTTATCAACTCGTATGGTATAAGTAACAGACTGCCCGGGCAAAGGGCAGGCCCTCAACGGAGGGGCATATGGCGTATCAGCGAACAGAAGACCCCATTTCTCAGACAGAGAGTTGGGGTTTATTTTTCCTTCTGGCTTTTGACCTGATTTGACAAAAGATCGTAAAAAAATCATTCGAGTCTCAAGATAGAAAGAGTCAAGAGTAGACCCCTTCACAAGCTCGATAGCCAACGCCGATTACGTAAGCAGGTGAACCGTCGTAGCCGGGACCCTTCTCGGTCCCCTTGCGGCGGGTTCACCACATTATCAACCCTACACCGAGTAGCGTAAATGATCCGCCGTTTGAGTCATTGTTTCAGAAACGCGCCGCCAGCTAGTTCCTCATCGAATATTCACCACATCATTTCGGTTCGTGAAATACACAAAATTGTCTTTCGTCATCGATGCGGTTTTGACGATTGACTTTCAAAACCAGCTGTCTGCTCTACAGCAAGCACAAAAGCGATACCTGTGCCCGGTTCGCTAAACCGTCCTGCCTCTTTAATGGCGGACAGGACTGGCTCAACCATTTCATCATCCACTAGAAAAATAACTACATCCGTGCGAATATCCAGGCTCAGGCCGAAAAATGTTTTCGCCTCATGAGCACCTGTACCCGAAGCGGGTATGATTGTCGCTCCTGTAGCGCCTACCTTTTTTGCCGAATTGACGACCCTGGCGGTCAAGTCCGGCTTAACCATTGCAACGATGGATTTATACGCCATTGCGCACCCTCACTTTTGGCCCGATTCCTTCCATATTGAAGCTATGCTCTTATGGCCGGGCTTTGTTTTTTTATGTTTTACGGTTTCGCCGTCTCACTATCCAATGAGCCAGTTGGGCGTAGCCCAAAACGCTAATGATTGGAAATAGACTGGCAAATGCGATGAGCCCAAATCCATCCAAAACTGGACTTCGGCCCGGAACGTTGGATGCCAGCCCCAGGCCAAGGGCTGCAACCAAGGGAACGGTGACCGTAGATGTCGTCACTCCACCGGAATCATAAGCCAATGGAATAATCATCCGGGGCGCGAATACGGTTTGAATGGCCACAACTACGTATCCAGCCATAATATAAAGATGAAGCGGTGTCCCCGTGACGATTCGAAAAGTACCAAGTGTTATACCGATGGCAACCCCGATGGCAACCGCGATACGCAGCCCCCAGGATGAAACCGCTTTGCGCGAGGCTTCATGCGCCTTATGGGCCACAGCGATGAGGGAAGGCTCTGCTATTGTGGTGGAAAACCCCACTAAAAAGGCAAAAAGATAGACCCATCCGTAGGCTGTCCAAGTTACCATGCCACCGTTCTGGGCACTCTCAGCCAGCTGAAGCGCCATGGTTCTGCCGACTGGAAAAAGGGCCAAATCCAATCCACCAAGAAAGCAGGCCATGCCTACCAGGACTAAGCCGAAACCAAAAATAATTCTGCCCGGCCGAGGGATTGGCCTTTTAAGCACAAGGGTTTGAAATAATACCAGCAGCCCGAGAACCGGTAGCACGTCTTTGGCTGTGGCCAGCAGCAGCATTATAGGATCAAAAAGAATTTCCATGTTTCACCTAATGTACGATCAATCCGAAAAGCATCACAAAAATCATGGGGGTAAGGGACGCCAAAGCGATCAGGCCAAAACCGTCCGTCAAGGGGTCTCTGCCCCGTATAGTGCGTGCAAGTCCCACACCCAAAGCGGTAACGAGTGGCACTGTGACAGTTGAGGTGGTGACTCCCCCCGAATCATAAGCTAAACCTACGATCTCCTTCGGCGCGAACAAGGTCATGAGCATAACCAGCACGTAACCGCCAACGATTAAAACCGGCAGGGACCAACCGCGTAGGATTCGCAATACCCCAAGAACAATTGCAGCACCAACGGACAATGCCACGGTCAAGCGAACACCAAGGGCATAACGGTCTATCGAGGCAGAGATATTTTCAATAAGTCCCGCTTCAGCTGCGGCTTTAGCTCCCTCGCGCGTTACGGCTATAAGGGCTGGCTCGGCAACAGTTGTCCCCGCCCCTAAAGCGAAAGCGAAGAGCAGCAACCAGAAAATGCTTCCTTTAAGCGCAAACTCTTCTGCCAAGGTTTCGCCCAGGGGAAATAGCCCGATGTCCAAACCGACCACAAAAAGGGCTAAGCCAACAATGACCAGTCCCAATCCAGCTAAAATAGAAAGAAGCTCTGGGAAGGGTTGATGCAAGACCAGAACCTGAAACAGAGCGATGACCGTGATGATGGGTGCCAAGTCACGGGATGCCCCAAGAAGAGCTCGCCCTAAAGCTGCACTGGATTTGGTTAGGATTGCTAACGGCATGGATAGTTATTGCATCCAAATTGCATTGAAGATACTCCTTTTCATCAAAATGCCATGACTACACTGGTCAAACGGACGGTAGCCGAATCCCCATAAAACATAGATCCTTGTCGGCCTTTCACAAGGCAAATGTCAATCGGTTGATAGCGCAGGCAGAGTCGTACCTCAGAATTTATACTCCACCGGTTTTCTTTTTTGGTATAAAAAAACGATCTAGCCCCTTCAGAACGCTGAGCATATGCGTTATTACTTAGATACAATGATAACTCGACCACGAGAGGTGAAAGAAATGCCTTGCTGAGTTTGTGTGCCAATCATTATTGATTCAACAATAGGCGGATTAACAAATATGTCGGATTTCCATTCAACTATAAAATTGGCACCTGATCCCCCACTTTTGTCCCTTTCTGGTATGACATAGCGTAATGATTCTAATGGGTTTAGAATTACTGTCTTGTCTAAATATTTTTTTAAAAGCTTCCCTTGCGTCTCGTAATAATCGATAATAATTATTTTTATTTGATGCTTTGGATCAATGTTTCTGATGCTTAATGTTACCGTCAATAAGAAAGGCTTTTCATTGTTTCCACTGTAAATATGTGAATAAGCAGGCACATAAATAGTCTGCCCGTCAGATAACCCGATTTTATCATCAGCATGTAAAGGCAGAGGTGAAAAAAAACAAATGGATAAAAGATGAATAAGAAAATAAACAAAAAGGCAACTCTTTTTCATGGTTACTCTCCAATTAATCGTATTTGTCAAAAAATGATTATCTGTATAGAACCGTAAAGACAGGTTGTTTCTGTTTGTATAAATGGATTTAAATCATGGTTATGAATTCTTGCATTATACCAAAATCGCAGGAAATTTCAGCATACTTTTACAATAAGAAAGAAATCTGGACGGATCAAATCAAGCAACATATGATTACCATATAGCTGCCCTTAGGTGGTGGTTTCGTTACTATTACCCTCACAATAATTGAGTATCGGTCAATTCACCATTACCTAAATAAACTGTTATCCTCTTCGTTTTCTTGGGCGTTTTTTCCCAGGCTCCCTTTGACCGCCTCCTCGCACACTATTGTCATTTGTGTGGCTCTCTTTTTGAAGACCCGTAATCCATCTATCAATGACATCTTTATCGAATCTCCAGACCCATCCAATCCGAATAGCCGGGATCTTTCCCTGGGC
>JBDRTM010000360.1:0-8504 GCA_043824065.1 Planctomycetota bacterium
GAATATTAAGACTTTCATTGCTTTTTCGAAATCAGGTCTCTTTAGCTCAAACTTCATGGCGTATTCTGTTGAAGCTGTTTTGATATTATCTTCTAAAGCTTCCTTACATGCCTTCTCCCTTATTTGCTTAAGCTCAGCCAATATTGCTCTGACTTGCTGCGATAATTTAGAAATTTGTTTTTTGATTTTTACTATTTCTTCTCTACTTAATTCTTCGACGGAAAACTCAGTATTTGATTTCTCAACCTTTTCGCCCGCCCCATTACCGAGGTTCATTTTAAGAATATCTCTGATCCAAATAATACTTTCACAGCACTGTTTACCATATTTCACAATAAAGATAATACATCCAAGTATAAGTGCTGCAATAATTCCCAAAGTCAGCTCAGATATTCCCAGGGGCATAGCTGTTGCTGATATAACCTCTGATTTTTGAACAGGTATTGATAAGGTTTCAGCAAGTGGTAGTACTCTACCGACAATTTTACCTGCCTCAACACCGAATATCTTAGCTGCTAAAATAAAAGTTGTTAGTAAGATAATGGTCAATATCTTCGCCATTGGGCACTTTAGTTTAGGTTACTATGGATACTTCAAAATAGGTCCGTAACATTTATTCTCTTATATAAATTATCATCGGCTGTATCGTTGGCATAATTTAACAATAATACTGACCAACGGCCGTCTCATATCAGGGTGATGGATGTATGAGACCTGTGAAACTTGATTTTGAATCGGTTGCGGGAATTCCTGACTAACGTTATAATGCAGAGTCGCAATAGAAAAGTAAATACAATCGAACAAGGTTGCGGAGTCTCAGGACTCTTATATAGAGGATATGTCCGATGAAAAAAACACGCATTCCTTGGCTGTCACTTTTTGTTGGTGCGGTGCTTTTCAATACGAATCCAGGATTTTGCAAGCGTGTTGAGCTGCTATCACCTGATGGAAGAATCATGATCAGCGTGGATTCCGGAGACCAAGTCAAATTTTCGATAACGGTCGACCAGAAGGAGAAGAGCTTTCGTTCCAGCTATGAAAAGCCTTATTCGCATGTTCCGATACAGGAGCTCACCACTGGAGATTTGTGCTGCCTCCCATTACTCGTGGATATTGCGAACGGCCCAAAAGTTGTAATCACAGAATCTGATTTGGAAGACTATCCAGGTATGTGGCTGAGAGGCACGGGCGAAGCTTCATTGGACGCGGCTTTTGCAGGCTATCCATTAAAGGAGTCCTACGAAGGCCGGGCGTATGGCCACGGCCGGGTCACCGAGCATGCCGACCACATCGCTAAGACCAGAGGCACCAGGACATATCCCTGGCGGGTCATCGCGATAGCCCGTCAAGACCAAGATCTGATTACAAATCAGCTTGTGTACCTGCTTGCCAAGCCATTGCAGCTGGAGGATGTTTCATGGATCAGACCGGGGAAGGTAACCTTCGACTGGTGGGCCAGACGGAATATTTATGGCACGAATTTTAAGGCTGACGTCAACACGGAAACGGCCAAATACTTCATTGATTTTGCCGCCGATTATGGAATCGAGTATTTCCTATTTGACGATGGCTGGTCGAACAGGAAAGACCTGCTGGACGTCAATTCAGAGCTTGATATGGATGTAATCACCGCTTATGCCAAACAGAAGAATGTGGGGATTATGTTGTGGATGGTTTGGGCGACACTGGACCGACAGTGCGAGCAAGTCCTGGACCGATTTTCTCAGTGGGGGATCAAAGGTATTAAGATTGATTTTATGAACCGGGATGACCAGGAAAGGGGAGATTAGAACAATCAAGCTGGCGCCTGGCGGTGGTTGGATTGCCAGAATTAGGGAGAAACAAAATGAGGTATTCAGCTTTTACATTTCTGATTCTGTGGTTAGTTGCGCCCTGTGGTTGTCAGGGCCAAACACTGACTCGTGACACTTTAGTGGCCATAGAGATTTCTCCGGAGGCGGCCTCACCGGAAAAGGTTGCGGCAAAGGATCTGTCGCATTATCTTCACAAACTGTATCCAAATACTTACTTTGAGGTTGTGCATACGAAGTCACGTAAGGCCGACCATGTGATCTACCTTGGCTGTGTCGAGTCGTTGCCCCAGCTTGGAGAGCATATTGGTAACAAAGAACTTACCAAGCCTGAAAGTTACGTGGTAACGACCACCCGCATCGATGGCCGGAAGGTAGGAATTATCTTCGGCAGTGACCCTGGTGGCGCGATGTATGGAGCTTATAGCCTATTGGAAAAATTGGGCTGCGGTTTTTATCTCTCATATGATACCTTCCCATCAGGCCAACGGGACAGATTCTCGTTCGATGGCTGGGAGCTGTCTAATGCGCCCCTGGTTCAAGAGCGCATCGTTTTCAACTGGCACAATTTTCTCAGCGGATGCTCGACCTGGAACCTATCCGACTGGAAACACTGGATCATACAGGCTCAGAAAATGGGCTACAACGGTGTGATGGTACACGCCTATGGCAACAACCCGATGGTGAAGTTCTCGTTTAATGGAGTCGATAAGCCAATCGGTTATTTAAGTACCACACAGAAGGGTCGCGACTGGTCCACGCAGCATGTAAACGATGTACGCCGGCTATGGGGTGGCTTCGTGTTTGACGGCCCTGTCTTCGGATCCGAGGCAGCGATGGTATTAGATACCGACCGGGCCGATGCAGCGATGCGGCTGATGCACAACGTGTTTGCGCACGCCGAGGAGCGTAATATGGACATATACTTCGCAGTAGACGTCGACACGGCATCAGCCAATCCACAAGCTGTGATTGAGACGCTGCCTCAGGAGGCCCGTTTCCCAATCAGTGTAGAGCAGATGCGATGGATGAACCAGCAGGGAGGCAGAATGTGGCTTGCCAATCCCGACACATTGGAAGGGTATCGATATTATAAGGCGCAGGTCAAGGCAATACTAAACGCATATCCACAGATCGACTGCTTAGTCGTCTGGTTCCGATACGGCAATACGCCATGGATGGCTATGAAGGCTACAGAGATGCCTGAGTCGTGGCAGAAGGAATACCGGGATGAGCTTGAGAAAACACCCGAGGCCGCTAAACTATGGAGAGCGCACAACTTCTTCGCACTGGGCAAGGTAGTGAGGGCGTTTGAACGGGCACTTAAGGAGGCCGGACGCGACAACGTTCAGATTGCCGTAGGTAGCTGGCGGTTCGACTTTCTGCCCGGTTGCGACCGATTCCTGCCACGGCATGTCAAGTTTATCCCGCTGGATTGGGAGGTGCTGAACGACCGTTCACGACTGCGAAACAGCGAATCCCGGCAGGTCATTTGGGAAGTAGGAGCGCATCGTCCGGTACTGTCGGTTGTCTGGGCGCATCACGACGACGGCAATTACGTGGGTAGGCCCTACATTCCTTATTCGGATTTCCACTCAAGACTCGTTGACAGTCAGGCCTGTGGTTTTGGCATCATCCACTGGACGACCCGGCCGCTGGATTTGTACTTCAAGAGCTTGATCCGGCAGGTTTGGCAAGCCACACAGAATCAGCCGCTTCGGGTCACCTGCAATGAAATGGCTGAGCGGTCGTTCGGAATAAGCGCCGGCGAGAAGATGGGCGAATATCTATATCGCTGGGTGACTGAGGCCCCGAAGATCGGACGCGATACGAGCGATTGGTTCATCGACCGCAAGCTCGCCGACACAGCCGATATCGTCCCCAGTTATGAGCAGCGTATGAAATTAATCGACAGCATAGAGCAGAGACTTATGGATACAGCGGGACGGGAGCGGCTCGATTATTTCAAAGGGCTGGAGCGATTTATTACCGACGTCCACCGTACGGAGGAGGCTTTCCGGCGTTCACAAGACTTGTACAAAGCCGGCAACCTTGCTGAGGCGCGACGTGTGATGGCGTCATGCCGGCCGGAAGCGGTGATTGAACAGTACGCGCGATTCTCAAGTCTCGGTGGGATCAGTCGCGGGGAGCAAGGACTTGTCGTGTCGATGAACCTGCGCTGGCTGACGCATTACGTTCGTCACCGGCAGGTATTGGGGACCGAGCCGGTGCGCTACAACTTTGCGCCGACCTCCCACGACCAATTAGCACAGAGCATGGGTACTTTTACGTTTCATTTCGGACCCAAGCGTCAAGTTTGGGAATGCTTCGGTAAGAAGGAGACGAGCGCGCCTACATTCGTTGTGCCCGATGATATCAACATTACTCGGGGAGACGAGGTCCCGGCTGCTTATGAAGAAATCTGTCGCAGCGGAATAGAAAGCGACAAGCCAATCACAATAACGCTGCAGCCAATTATGGCTAAAGGCGGGCGAGGTCCAGTCAACCTCACTCGACTACCTGCAGGGAAATACCGGCTGGAGCTTCTGATGCTTGAGCCGAAATCAACCGGTCCGGGTCAGCGTCTCTTCAATGTTACCCCAAGAGCGCATAGAGCAGCGACCATTGAAACGGACCAAATTGACATTTTCAAGCATACCGGCCAAGCCAACAGGATTCTGGTCCGCAGGTATCCTATCACGCTTGAAGAACCAGGACGAATCGATGTTATCCTGGAGCCGGTCAAGGGTAAGGCCTTACTGTGCGGCGCAGTTCTCGAACCCGTAGGTAACGATTATAGCGCCGAAGGAAATAGCACAAAGAACGACAACGAAGACGATGATGTTTTTTCAAGGCAGAAGATTATCTCGATAATGAATAAGGTCAATCATTATCAATTCACACATCCCTGGAAGGAGTCTGACCGCAACTGGATCCGCGCGACCTACTACACAGGCGTCATGGCGTTCTATAACGCAACAAAGGATGCAAAGCTCCTTGAGCAGGCCTTGAGCTGGGCGCAGAAGCATAAATGGCAGCCGGGGAATGAGCGGGCCGGCAGCAACATACTGACCTGCGGACAAACCTACCTTCAAATATACTTCTTGAAGAAAGACCCTGCTATGATTACTCCACTAATCGAGTGGGTAAATTCAAGTAAACCCAACACTCCTTCGGGCCAGCAAGTATGGTACCTGGAAGGCGGCAGACAGTATGCCGATTCGTTGTACGTTGGTCCACCAACCTCGGCGATGCGGACGAATATCCAGGCCCTGAGACCAGCGGGACAGCTTTCTTCGCGTATGCCATCACATGGGGGATCAACAATGGAATCCTCGAAAAGGACGAATATCTTCCTGTTGCCAAAAAAGCGTGGGCGGGTTTAGTCGAGTCAGTTCACCCAAACGGCAAACTCGGCTGGGTGCAGCCGGTGGGCGATCGGCCAAAGCTCGTACAGAGTCACATGACTCACGAATATGCAGTGGGCGCGTTCTTACTGGCAGGCAGCGAAATCCTTAAACTTCAAGAGTAATTGAGGAAAATGGCCTAAATATTATCTTGTTAACTATTTGTTAACAGGTCGCTGCCCTTCTCTCTCAACGAAGGAGATTGCGCCGGCATGGCACACATCCTGGCATGTGGAGCAGCCGGTGCACCGGCGGGGATCCACAATGGCCTTTTGGTCTTCCAGAGTTATAGCATAGCAATGGCCAATCCGCTCGCATCGGCCGCAGCCGTCGCACAACTCCGGCTCAACCTGCGCATACGCTTCCTTGAGTGTGAGTTTGTCCGCCGGGGCGATGGCTTCGACAACCAGATCCCTAAAATCCCTGTACGAGTGGTAGCCGTGCCGGACCATGAACTTTTCGATGTTTTTGAGCAGGCCGGAGAGAAAACCGAATCCGTGGAGCATCACTTCGGTGCAGATGCCGATCATGTCGGCGCCGCACATTATCATCTGAACGGCATCGAGATAGTTGCGCACGCCACCGGTGCCGAGGATGCAGGGTACCGAGCCGACCTTCTTACGGATTTCGAAGACGTCGCGAAGGGCCAGCGGCTTTACCCACCCGCCCGAGAAACATGCCATCGATGGCTCGACCTGAAACCGGAATGGGCCACGGCTGGGATCGTGGATATCGAACTCGGGAATCGCCAGACGATTGGCTGTAGTGCCGACCACACCGGCCCCGTTCTCGAAACAGGCTTGGGCGACCTCGGCGATCCTGCCACCCTCAGG
The DNA here is from genome assembly GCA_043824065.1 of Planctomycetota bacterium. GTDB lineage: Bacteria > Planctomycetota > Phycisphaerae > Sedimentisphaerales > Anaerobacaceae > NIOZ-UU13. Next base: position 6,052 of record JBDRTM010000360.1, read on the forward strand.
AGTAAGCTTCACGAAGACCGGCACGTCAACGGTGTCCGCAATGATCCTGGTTGCCATGCCTACAATCTCCGCGTTCTGTCCGAGACTGGCACCGGATTGAGCGGTGTGCTCTTGCTCGCCCGAAACCTTTAAATTGAAAGACATGTTTGGGCAGCACATGTTCAGTTCCAGGCCGTGCGCGCCCGCCTCGACAAATCTCCTCGCCATATCCACCCAGCCGTCCATCCCCTTTTCGCCCGTATAGGCGATATTGGCCAGGATGATAAGCTCTTTGGTCTGCTTTCTGCCCTGCTCGGTGAGTCTGAGGGCTTCCTCAAGGGTCAGCCGCTTCTCGGCGGAGAAGGCCAGATATTGCTCCTGCTTCCACCACCTGTATCTGGGCTCCAGATTGATGTAAGGTGCAGGTTCGATGGCGAGTTTTAGGCTGGCGCCGCCCCAGCCGCACCGTTCGGCCTCGACGAGCTGCGTGATATGCTTCGTCGCGGGGCCGGAAGCGACCACGAACGGGTTGCGGAACTTTAGTCCTGCTACTTCAAAGGACATCGTAAATAGCCTTCCTGCGATAGACAATCCTCGGCAGATTATCAGTCATTTCGAGTCGGTAAGGGATTCAGGATTTCATCCTTTTCCCAAGAGGTACTTCTCAAGCAGCTCTTTACCGCGTTTGATCTCTTCCCGACCGCTTGACTCAATACCATACCAGCCCCTGTAGCCGGAATCCCGGCAGAGCTTTATCATCTTAGCTGTCTGCTCCTCTGTCGGCTGGTTTCTGTATGACAAGCCGCCGGCGTACGGGAGCATCTTTCTTAGATATTCATAGTTGTCGAATCCTTTGCCGGGACTTCTCCAGTCGGGGTATGAGCCGAAATACGGATTATCAACCTTCTTGAATAGCGAGACCATCCAATCGGCGTCGTTGGACAGCCCACCGTGGTTCTCAATCAGCACACGTATGCCGGCAGGTGCAGCATACTCCAGCAGAAGATTATAGCAGTCAGCCGCCCACTCAAGCGCCTGATCCTTGGGGGCATCCTTCGGGCCGCGGCAATTGGTCCGGATGGAATGGCAGCCAAGGTACTTCGCTATATCCACCCACTTACGGTGGTTTATGGCGGTCTGGTTCCGTTCGGCCTTGCTCGGATCGCATGTCTCTCCTTCGTCATCCACCATTATGAGGACCATCGTGACGTCGTACTTCTCGGCATTGCGTCGCAGCTCCCGCAGGTAGGAGTAGGTCGGCAGCTCAAACAGAGTGCTGACGAACTCAATTCCATTGATGTCAAAATCCTCCCTGGCAATTTTTGGGAAATCCAGAGTCTTCCACTTGCCCTCTCGTATTTCACGAACCAGGGCCCATTGAGCGATAGAAATATCATCTTTGGGTTCCCGCAAGGCGGGGTCCCTTTTCACAGCTCCCGGTGCAGTATTAACTTGGCTTCCCGCAAGGCGGGGTCCCTCTGTATCTTTTGCCAGTACTACGCTGCCAAGACCGGCTCCGACTGCAATTGAACCGCTCAAGAATTTCCTTCGATTGATCCCTTTCATGGCTATCCTTTCGTTATTTCCAGAACTAATTTCTTGTTGGCTCCAGCAGGTGTCCCTGCCAAAAATTCGGTCCTTCTCTATTTGCAAGGACTTATAGCAAAATGGACAACAGCCATTGTATCTAAGTTCATCGCTTCTTGAAAGACAAATTCTGTGACTTAGTGGTTGTGGGTGTGGCCAGATTTTTTGGCAAGCGATTTTAAGTTCATTTTGGCCTTTTGGAAATTGGGTTTGAATTGGGTTTGTTTTTTTGGGGCCGGAAGGCGGTTTCATTTTCATAATCCTTTGTGGCATAGACGTTTGCGTTCATTTTGGGCCTTTAACGAAATTGGGTTTGTTTATTCGGACTGCGAAATCATCTTCTTTTTTGTAATCCTTTGTTAAAGTTAAGTTTACATTCATTTTGGCTTTTTGGGAATTGGGTTTGATTGGGTTTGAATTGGGTTTGTTTTCACCAAGTGTCCAATAGCGTTTATTTTCATAATTCATTTTTGAAAAGATACTTACGTTCATTTGCAATCCGCCTACGGCGGACAAGATTGGGTTTGTTTTGCATAAAAAGTAGCTGATTTGTAGAGGGTCCTCGACAGATGTAGAGGGGCGAGAGAGTGAAAAGTGAGCTAAATCCGCCGCGGCGGATAAAGTGCCTAAAGTGAGCTAAAGTTGGATTCTCGATGCTCATATAGCGTGAAGAGATAATTTCATATTTCAAATCTCACATTTCAAATTGGCAATGAGATAGCCGTGATGCCTTATAGGCACGATTAAATTTAAATTGGGCGGCTTGCCCGATACGTGCGGTTCTCCGCTATATCTATCGCCTACTGGCGGTTTATGTTAGCCTGCTGGCTAACATGCGGGTATTTTAACATTTTTCAAACAATAGTCAACAAAAAAATGACCAAAAA
>JBDRTM010000361.1:0-10132 GCA_043824065.1 Planctomycetota bacterium
AGACTTCAAGGTTCCGCAATATCCGCATTATTTTGCCTGGGTCGATGACCCCAATAGTCTGCTGAGCAACGATGGTTTAAAGCAGGCCATTGACAAGACCTTGGACCCGGACGCCAAACGTGAGCTGGAACATTCGCTTGCCTGGAGCGAGCGAGTCAACTGTGCTATCGGAGAAACCGTCAAGGGTATGCCGCCGTTTCCGTTTGTGCGGGAGAGCTTGGAGAAAATCCAGCCGTTGGCTGATGTAATCGTTGTCTCGGCGACGCCCTGCGAGGCTCTTGCGCGTGAGTGGGAAGAACACGACATTGCCAAATACGTAGAGATTATAGCCGGGCAGGAAATGGGTAAAAAAGCCCAGCATCTTGAGTATGCCACAAAGGGCAGGTACGAAAAGAACCACGTCCTGATGGTCGGCGACGCACCGGGAGATATGAAGGCCGCTAAGGCAAACGATGCCCTGTTTTATCCCATAAATCCCGGCGACGAGGTCGAATCGTGGAAGCGGTTCCATGATGAGGCATTTGATAAATTTATGAATGGCGAATACGCCGGCGAATATGAGCAAAAGGTGATAGCAGAATTCGACGGATACCTGCCGGAATTGCCCCCGTGGGAGAAATAGAAATAGTGAATACTCAACTTGACTGACTTTTAAACTGTCGTGCTGAGCGAAGCGAAGCATCTGGCCTTAGAATAGGGTTTTGCCCCGTTGCGAATGTGAGATTCTTCGCTGCGCTCAGAATGACAAGTTGCATATGCTCTTGTCAAAGCTATACTTATGTAAAAACCAGTCAAGTTGAGTGAATAGTAATTAGTCTGTCATTCCTGCGCAAGCAGGAATCCATTTCCTAAACACTACTTACTAAATACTAACGACTTAATAATGGTAATTGAACAACAAATCCAAAATCGGTTTTATTGACAGCGACGTGGAGTAATTCAGTGAAAGCGCTCGTTTTAAAATCTCCCGAGCAGATCGAATTGATGGCCGTGCCAAAGCCGCAGCTTTCAGCCGGGCAGGTGCTCATCAAGGTCTCCAAATGCGGTATCTGCGGCAGTGACGTTCGTTACTTCTACGGCGAGAACCCCTGGGCCAAGCAGACCCTCGGCCGCCATATCGACAACCCGCCGAACATCATCCTCGGCCACGAGTTTACAGGCGTTGTCCACGAGGTCTTCGACAAATCCGATACTCATCTGCTCGACAAGCGTGTCGGCGTTAATACTTTTATTACCTGCGGGAGATGCAGCTTTTGCCGAAACGGGCAGGAAAATCTGTGCGACTACACAAAACACCTCGGCCACGGACAAGGGTGGGGCAAAATGGACTTCTATCCGGGTGGTATGGCGGAGTATTGCCCTGCGTTCGCCAGTCAGCTCTTTGAGCTGCCCGAAAACGTAACCGATGAGCAAGCTACGTTTTTTGACCCTCTGATTGCCGCCATTCATGCCGTGGATGTAGGCCGGCCAAAGCCGTTAGATAAGGTTGCCATTCTCGGGGCCGGCCCCATCGGCCTGCTGATAGCACAGCTTGCCAAGGTTTACGGGGCGACCCGGACCTTCATTACTGATATCGCCGCTGAGAATGTTACTATCGCTGAAAAAGCCGGTGTCGATTATCCTCTGAATCTCAGCAGCGGCTCGAAGTGCCTCTACGACCTTGTTATGGAACAAACGAATTCCCAGGGCGTTAATGTTGCCTTTAACACGGTCGGCACATCGGCAAGTATTCTCGAATCACTGAAAATCCTCAAAAAAGGCGGGACGCTGGTCCTGATGGCAACGAAGGAAGATGAGCTTAGCTTTCCCTCACTGCTGCTCAGCGGAGAGCGGACGATAAGAACGTCCTCAAACGCTATGTACACCGACTTTCCACGGGTCATCGAATTAGTATCAGCCGGACGGGTAAAAGTGGACCCGCTAATTACGCACCGCTTCGAGCTGTCCGATGCGGTAAAGGCCTTCGAGGTGGCCTGTAATAAGAGCAAAACCGGGGCGGTCAAGGTAATCATCGATTGTCAATTATGAACGCCGACATAAATAAATTTCGATGGACAACTGATAAGCACAATCTTCGTTACCTGATAATGGATTACGCCGGCTCTATTCATTATCCCAAGGAGACAAAAGATGAAGCTCGAAGGTAAAGTTGCGCTGGTTACCGGTTCAAGCCGGGGCATCGGCAAGACTATCGCTCTTGAACTGGCTCGCAAGGGATGCAAAGTGATTGTTCACGGCCCCCAAGACTCCAGCGACCTTTGCCGTTCTTTAGAAGAGGTCAAAAAGTTATGTCGGGATTCCATTATGGTCATCGCTGACTTCTCAAAATCCGCAGCGATTGACAAAATGTTTTCGCATATAAAGCAAACCTTCGGCGGACTGGATATACTCGTCAACAATGCGGCCACACAGAATCCCAGTCCGATTCTAGAGCTTAAGGAAGAGGATTGGGACCACGTGCTTTCGGTTAATCTCAAGGCGCCTTTTTTGTGCTCTCAACATGCGGCTAAAATGATGTGCACTAACAAAGCCGGTGGAAAGATTATTAATATCAGCTCTGTCCATGCCTATGACCCCAGGCGATACTATGCCCACTACAGCGCCTCAAAGGGCGCTCTGGAAATCCTGACAAAGTCACTGGCCCTGGAATTGTCGCAATACAATATTCAGGTCAATTCCATTGTGGCCGGCGCCATCGCTACGGAATTGACCCCGCTGGAAAGACAATCACAATTTCTGACCTCCATCCCGGCAGGCAGAATCGGCACCACAGAAGAAATAGCCCGCCTCGTTACCTTCCTGAGCTCGAACCAGTGCGACTACATGACGGGTGCCAGTATCACTGTGGACGGCGGGCTGACATTAGGGTTCTGCGCGAGCCGTCCCGATTTATGAAAATGAAAGGTCAATGATAAAAAAAAAGGCGAGATACGAATAATGATAATTGAACGACAAAATAAAGATGGTTCTGTTGAAAATAGTCAGGCCGGCGAAGCAATTGCCGAGTTCTTTGGGCAAAACGACTACACCGGCAAACGTATTCTGCTGATAATTCCCGACAATACCCGTTCGGGGCCTATCGGCGATATATTCAAAATCATTTACGATTGCCTGGGGCCAAAAGCAAAGGCTGTCGATTGCTTAGTTGCGCTCGGAACCCATCAACCTTTGAGCGAAGAGCAAATCTGTACCAGACTTTGTATGACAGCGGAAGAGCGCGGCAGTAAATACGCATCGGTAAAGTTTTTCAACCACGAATGGGAAAAACCGCAGACTTTCACTTCCATCGGCCGAATCTCCGCCGACGAGATCGAACAAATAAGCGGAGGTCTGTTTCGCGAAGAAGTTGATATAGCTATTAACAAACTGATTTTTGAGTACGACGAATTTTTCATCTTAGGCCCTGTATTTCCACACGAGGTTGTCGGTTTTTCCGGGGGGCATAAGTACATCTTTCCCGGTATTGGCGGTGATGAAATCATAAACTTTTTTCACTGGCTAAGCGGCGTGATAACAAATCCTGTTATAAACGGCAACAAATGCACGCCGACACGAGAAGTGGTTGAAAAGGCAGCTTCGTTTATAACAATGCCGCACAAACTATTCGCCATCGTAGCTATGGGAAATAAGCTCAAGGGAATATTCATCGGCGATTGCACCGAGGCCTGGGGAAAGGCGGCGGATTTGTCCAGGGACGTCCATATTATTTACAAAGATAAGCCCTTTCATACGATTCTCGGGATTGCACCGAAGATGTACGACGATATCTGGACGGCGGGAAAGGTAATGTACAAACTCGAACCGATACTCGCCGATGGCGGGACGCTGATTATTTACGCCCCCCACATTACGGAAATATCATATACGCACGGCAAAATTCTTGATAAAATCGGCTATCATACGCGTGATTATTTCCTGAAGCGAATGGACAAATTCGCCGGCATTCCGCGGTTAGGAATGGCGCACTCCACCCATGTTAAAGGCATCGGCACATATATCGACGGCGTCGAAAAACCGCGGGCTAATGTGGTACTTGCCACCGGCATCGACAAACAGCGCTGCGAACAGGTAAATCTTGGTTATATGAATCCAGATGATATAAATATAGCCGACTATGAAAATAAAGAGGATGAAGGGATTTTAGTTGTGCACCACGCGGGTGAGACACTATATAAGTTGTCCAATGGACATATACCGACTATTCCAAAGGAGTAATTATTGATCTTTGAATATTAAATGGAACATTCCTGCATAAACAAAGCAAGGAGGTCATTCCCGCGAAAGCGGGAATCCAGCCGTTTTATCAGCGTTTTCTGGACTCCTGCTTGCGCAGGAGTGACAGTATGGTTGTTCCATTACTTATTCAAACATCAATATATGTTGAAAAAATATAATCCCCAGAAGCTGCGCAACGGCTTTAATACAATTCCGGATGGCGAAAGAATTTATTTCATTCCTAATCCGGGTATTGGATTATGGGTTTACAAAAGCAAATTCATTTAAAAATTTATGAGGGGTCATTATGATTGATAATAAGTCGTACCTCAATCATCTACGCAAAGAGTATGATTTTACAGCGAAACAATACTGGTCTGTTTGGCAAACATACGCCACCACTTTCGCTATAGCTGTATCTGGATTCCTCATCGCCATTATTTTGGCATCTGATAAATATCCTGCATCTGGGCCGTTGTTTATCCTTTTCCCTTTTGGTGTTATTGCGTGGTTTATCATGATGCACTTACAAGGTAAAGAACTGGACGGCCGTTGTCAATATATGGCTATCCTTGAGCGCGAGATTAAAAAACGTTCGGGTGAACCCTTTCCTTGTGTAGAATCGAGACTACGAACTCACCTCTACTCATCATGGCGTTACAAGTATCTTAAACTTCTTGTGGCTGTTCCTTTTCTATTGGACTATGTTTTTAAGTTTAAACAATCTTTGCAATACATTCAAATTCAAAACGGAAATCATTAAGATCTTGTGTTAGTAATTATTGCATACATTATTGCTCCCTTATTGTCAGTTGTTTTATCTCTTCTCAACAGTCATTAGATCAAGAGGGAACTATCCTCGATTGAAAATGATATAAATAAAGTAAACGCAGCAATGGTTGGGAATCATTTATCAGACACGTAAAAATATCTGGACATTTGAAGATTTCCCAAACTATGTAATATCAAATAGTTAATGGGCAAAGAACCCCAAAAAGAAACAGATTTCTAATATAGGAGTAACAAAATGGCAAAAGCAGAGATCGGCCTTATAGGCCTGGCAGTAATGGGTGAGAACCTTATCCTGAATATGGAAAGCAAGGGCTTTACAGTGGCCTGCTTCAACCGTACCGTATCGAAGGTGGATAACTTTATCAACGGCCGAGCCAAGGGCAAGAATATCATCGGCTGTCATTCTATAGAAGAGCTTGCTGAAAACCTAAAAACCCCCCGCAAGATTATGCTGATGGTCAAAGCCGGTGCAGTGGTCGATGCCTTTATTGAAAAGGTGCTGCCCCATCTTGAAGACGGCGATATCATTATCGACGGCGGCAACTCGCATTTCCCCGACACCATCCGACGCACCGAGTACGTCGAGAGCAAAGGCAAACTCTACATCGGTACCGGCGTTTCAGGCGGTGAAGAAGGCGCGCTGTTAGGGCCTTCGATAATGCCCGGCGGCTCACCGCCCGCATGGGAGCATGTCGGACCTATCTTACAGGCTATCTGCGCCAAGACAGCCGACGGCGAGCCTTGCTGTGACTGGGTCGGCGAGAACGGGGCCGGACACTTCGTGAAAATGGTACATAACGGTATCGAGTACGGCGATATGCAAATGATATGCGAGACCTACCAGATGATGGGCGAAGGCCTTGGAATGACCAACCAGGAAATGCACGAGTATTTAGCCGAATGGAACGAAGGCGAGCTCAACTCTTACCTTATCGAAATCACGCGGGACATCCTCGGCTACAAGGACGAGGACGGCAATGAGGTCATCGACCTTATCCTCGATACCGCCGGCCAGAAGGGGACCGGCAAATGGACGGCCATCGAGGCGCTGAACCTCGGCCAGCCTCTGACGCTCATCGGTGAGGCCGTTTTCGCTCGCTGTCTGTCAGCATTAAAAGAAGAGCGTGTTGCGGCATCCAAAGTCCTGACCGGCCCGAAGTCAAAGTTTGCCCCAGATAAAAAGTATCTCATTAACGATTTGCGTCAGGCCCTTTACGCGGCGAAAATCGTCAGCTACGCCCAGGGCTATCAACTTATGCGTGCCGCGGCCATAGAACAAAAATGGAATCTCAACTACGGCGGTATCGCCCTGATGTGGCGAGGCGGCTGCATAATCCGCTCGGTCTTCTTGGGCAAAATCAAGGAGGCCTTCGATAAAAACCCGGACCTGACGAACCTGCTTCTGGACCCGTTCTTTAAGGATGCCGTCGAAAAAGCACAGCCGGCGTGGCGACGCGTTGTTACCACGGCTGTCGAGATGGGTATTCCGATGCCGGCTACGAGCTCGGCCTTGACCTTCTACGACGGCTATCGTCACGAGCGGCTGCCGGCCAATCTGTTACAGGCCCAGCGTGATTATTTCGGCGCCCATACTTACGAACGCCTCGATAAACCGCGAGGTGAATTCTTCCACACGAACTGGACCGGCCGAGGCGGAAAAACCGCAGCTTCAACTTACATCGCTTGACGGTGGAGACAATAATTAATGTACAACAGTTTCCGGATGCAGTCTGTGCAGTCGCCGATTATCCCCGTGGTCGGCGAGCTGATCCGTGCTAATCCCGGCACAATTTCGCTCGGCCAGGGTGTCGCCTATTATGGTCCGCCGCCGGAAGCCATTGGGGCCATCGAAACATTTTTGGCCGATGCGGAAAATCACAAGTACAGACTCGTGCAGGGCATCCCCGAACTACTCGAGGCGATTCGAGCAAAACTTACAACAGAAAATAATATTTCCATAGAGGGCAGCCGAGTTGTCGTAACCGCCGGCGCCAATATGGGCTTTGTCAACGCAGTTCTTGCCATTACCGACCCCGGCGATGAGATTATTCTCCAACTGCCCTACTACTTCAATCACGAAATGGCTGTCGTTATCGCCGACTGTAAGGCCGTCTGTGTGCCGACCGACGACGATTACCAATTGCAGGAAGATGCAATTGCCGCTGCGATTACCGAGAGAACCCGCGCTATTGTTACCATCTCACCGAACAATCCGACCGGGGCGGTGTATCGCGAAACCGACCTTAGGCAGGTCAATGAGCTTTGCCGGCGCAACGGCATATACCACATCAGCGATGAAGCATACGAATATTTTACTTACGATGGCGTCAGGCACTTTTCGCCCGGCTCGATTGCCGGTTGCGCCGAATATACTATCTCACTGTTTTCCCTTTCCAAGGCCTATGGCTTTGCAAGCTGGCGCATCGGCTGGATGGTCATACCGGAGCATCTATATATGCCCATCAGGAAGATTCAGGACACGATTTTGATTTGTCCGCCGGTAATCTCGCAATGGGCGGCGGTCGGAGCAATGCGGGCCGGGGCGGACTACTGCCGCCAAAAGCTGCAGATGACCATCGAAATCCGCGAGATATTCCTGAATGAATTGAACAGCATTAAGAATTTGGTCACCGTTCCCCGCGCCGATGGAGCGTTCTATTTTCTGCTGCGAGTACACAAAGACCTGGACCCGATGAAACTTGTAAGACAATTGATTGAAGAGCACAAAGTAGCTGTTATCCCGGGAATGACCTTCGGGATGGAGAACAAATGCTACCTGCGGATTGCCTATGGAGCGCTTCAGAAAAAAACTGCTGCCGAGGGCATCAGCCGCCTTGTCAAAGGCCTCAATAGCATTTTGGGTACATAACCTGCGCAGCTCTCGAAAAGTCCCAGTGTTCTGTTACTGCTTGATGGATGAATGTCATTCCTGCGAAAGCAGGAATCCAGATGTATCGAAGGTCTGGATTCCGCATCAAGTGCGGAATGACAGCTACTCAAATCGCGCGTAACAGAGCCCTATGGTCGATTCAGAATTCACTAAACGCTGTACGCTACGTGTTGACCCTGGCGGTTGATTCGGGTATTATTTTAGGCAACGCCAAATTGGCCAGGATTATGGAGATAACCGGTTAATATAAAGGAAATATACTATGTATAAAATCTTTATGCTAATCGCTGTATCGGCCCTGACAATCGGATGGATAGCATACGCCCTATGGGAACGCAAGATGCGGGCCGAAGAGGCAAAACAGCCTAAACAAGAATCACAACGTCTTAAGAAGACAAAAAGCGAGGTCGCTGATTACGCACAGAAGCTGAAGAACTTTAAGAAACCAACTCGTAAACAACCAGACCAGGACAAGTAACCAGGTAAAAAGTAGAGCGACTGTAAGGACAAAAAAAATGGCTGAATTTATGTCGGAAGATTTTCTTCTTCAAACCGAAACCGCCAAGATTCTCTATCACGAGCACGCAAAGAAGATGCCTATCTATGACTATCACTGTCACCTGCCGGCCGACCAAATCGCCGCCGACCATCGCTTCGAGAACCTTACGCAGGCCTGGCTCTACGGGGACCATTACAAATGGCGGGCAATGAGGGCCAACGGGACAGCGGAGAAATATATCACCGGCGATGCAAACGATTATGAAAAGTTCGAGAAATGGGCACAAACCGTTCCATACTGCATCCGAAATCCGCTCTATCACTGGACGCATCTGGAGCTGAAGAACCCCTTCGGCGTAAAAGACAAACTATTAGGCCCCGAAACCGCTAAGGAAATTTACGAGACCTGCAGCGAGATGTTAAGGACGCCTCAGTTCAGCGTCCGCAACATAATGCGCAAAGCCAACGTCAAGTTAGTCTGCACGACTGAAGGGCCGCTCGATTCGTTGGAGCATCATAAAAAGATTCGAGCCGACGGGTTTGAAATCAAAGTTCACACCGCCTTTCGGCCGGACAAGGCAATGGCCGTTGAGGACATTACAGACCTGAACGTATTTATCGACAAGCTCGAAACAATCTGCGATATGGAAATAGCCGGCTTCCACTCGTATATCGAAGCAATCCGTAAACGCCACGATTATTTCCACGAAAACGGCTGTCGGCTCTCCGACCATGGATTAGAAACCGCTTACGCCGAGGATTATACCGAAAATGAAATCGAAAAGATATTCGACAGGACAAGGTCAGGCAAAGATTTGGATTTGTCGCAGCGCCTCAAATTCAAATCGGCGATGATGGTCGAATTCGCCCTGATAGACTATGAATCGGGCTGGGTCCAGCAGCTCCACTTAGGGGCGCTTAGAAATAACAGCACGAGGATGTTCAAAGCCATAGGCCCGGATATCGGATGCGATTCGATAGGTGATTTGGAGATAAGCCAGCCGCTTTCAAAATTCCTCGACCGGCTGGATGCGAACAACACACTGCCCAAAACGATTCTCTACAACCTCAATCCGAGGGACAACGCCTTGTGTGCGACAATGGCCGGTAACTTTCAGGACGGCTCAGTGCCCGGCAAAATGCAATACGGCTCGGCGTGGTGGTTCCTCGACCAGAAGAACGGCATAGAAGAACAAATGAACGTGCTCTCGAACATGGGTCTGCTGAGCCGGTCCGTCGGCATGCTGACGGATTCGCGCAGCTTCCTGTCATATCCAAGGCACGAATATTTCCGCAGAATACTTTGCAATATGCTCGGCAGCGACGTCGAAGCAGGCCTGCTGCCGAACGATTTGGACTTGTTGGGAAAAATGGTCGAGGACATCAGCTTCAACAACGCCAAAAAATATTTTCCAATGGAACTGGGTTATTGATTATTGATTATTGACTATTGATTATTGATTATTGTATATTGAATATTCCGTTTCAATAGACAATAGAAAATAGTCAATTGAAATGGGTCGGTGCCCGAGAGGCTAAAGGGGACGGGCTGTAAACCCGTTGGCGTAAGCCTACGCTGGTTCGAATCCAGCCCGGCCCATTGCTCTTTTTGACTCTTCCGAATAATGAGTAGGTGCAATCGGCGTTTCGGACGACCGAGAAAAATCGTTCGGGGCCCCAGAGGCACAGATTTCCCCCCACGTGCCCCAAATCTGAGCCTCTGCCCAAACGATTTTT
>JBDRTM010000362.1:0-13732 GCA_043824065.1 Planctomycetota bacterium
CAAAATGGATACATTCGCTTCTAACAGGCGAACTGAATTTGTCCCGCTCCGGCCTCGGCCTTCGCCGAGACGAGCTGGATTTATTCGGCCCGATGCGGAAACGCACGCTTCTTACAGGCGTGATTAATTCCGGCTCTCAACCAAGTGACGGTTCCCGCCAGCTTCCGACACCGTCCCACCAGGCACCAATGTAGTCAACAACAGACTTGTTTTGGTTCCTTTGTCTGGCGATGGCTATTGCCATATCGCGAAGCTCCCGCATACAACCCAGTCCCCCAATTTGCCAGGCATTGACGCCTATACTGACCGCTTCACGCTCTACTGCCGTAAGGCATCCTGCGGACTGGCTAAAGTCAATTTCATTAGTTGTCAACAGTCCGGCGAGCTTTTCAGCCTTTGGCCTCAACACCTCCCGCCAATGGTCCTGCTCCGATTCGGCCTTAGCCAACACCTCCGTCAGCAAACGCTCACGATTTCTTTGTCTGCTTTGGCGCAGCACTTTAGCTCGGGCCAGCCGTTCAGTACAGTGCTTTCGGCTTACTGGCAGCAACAGCATCTCCAGCAGCCCAGCCAAAGGGTCGATAATCACCCAGACCAAAAATGTTGTCCCCAAAGTCCCCAGTGTGATTCCCAATACGAATTGGCCGATTGTACTGATGCCTATCATTCCAAGACAGCCCGCCAGTCCACCTAAAAGAGGTGTTATCACATAGAACACCGCATAGTAGCTCGTGCTGGTCAGTGGGTGTTCTATTTGCACTTTCTGACTGCTGCTAATCCCTCTGTAAATCGCAAACAAATATAGGCTAATCAGCAACAGAACTATTAACACACCGTGCCCGGACAGCGAAAATACAACCCACCAATTAACACCTGCCTGGCGTAATGCTAACACTAAAATATAACCAACGCAAACGGTGAACCAGACTGTGCCGGCAAAATGAAACGACTTCAATGTCTTATGCCCGGACATGATATATCCCCTCACAACCATGAATTGAATACTCTATCAACTTCTACTATATAACTCGGTAGATGGAAAACCTACCTATAAGACCCGCCGCCATAGTAGCCGGTTCCCCAGGGCTGCTGAACATAATAGGCCCCGGAAAAGGCTCGTGCAAGCGGCCGGATTACCTCTTCTATCTTCAAAGCTAAAGCTCCCAACACAGTCGGCGGCACAAAAATTATATCGCCTTCCTGCAACAGAACGTCTTTACTCGTATCGCCACGAACAACCATACGTTCAAAGTTCACTTCAAAGATTTTCGGCTTAATACTTTTATCTCTCGACGGCCTTATTACCTGGATGCGTTCTTTCCAGGCCATAGGGTTGAGTCCCGCATGAGCAATAGCGGTTAATGCCGTATCACGGCCGGTATAGATTTTCGGCCCGGGCGACATGACCTGACCCAATACGTAAAACACTTTGCTTTGGAATGCAACAATCCGAATATCGATCGGCTTTTCACCTTCTAATTTGTAAAGCTCCAATACCTTTCCCCGCAGGATATTTGCAATTTGTTCAGTAGTTCTACCCGCCACTTCCATTTCGCCCAAAGTTTCAAAGCTTATCTTGCCGTCCGGACGAATCCGCTGCCGTTCCCCGTCGATCTCCGGCACCCTCGAGCAATGTACCTCAATCTCATCCGGCGGCTGTAAAACATAATATTCGGCGGTAACATCGACCTTATCCGGCCTTAGAAAGGCTTCTATGTCTGCCGCATTAGAGGAAAAGCAACCTGTTAGACTAATCGTAATTAGTGACAAAAACGCCACTGATATAACCAGTGTGTACTTCATTGTCATTGTCATTCTCCTTTTTTCCTTGTTCTATCGGATTTCCCGCATATATATCGGTCTATATATCGGTACATCTGAAAGCGAACTATAATCAAAAATCAATTTTACTTATTACTATTTATTGCAATCGCATTAATTTTAGAGAAGAACGGCTATAATTATTTCGCCTGTTTTTTTCGGACGATACGTGATCTTCTTTTTCGATAAATTCCAACTGTGATTGGGATGAAAAAGGCGGTAATTATCCCGGTGAGCTTTGCTTATTCCACCCTACGAATGGGACACGTCTAATCATATGTTATAGAAAGCTCTCTTGCATCAGTGATAAATCTCAAGAGCATTGCAATTTTGCTTTTAACGCGGGCCTTTCGATAAATATTTCTTGTGTGAGTTTTTACCGTACCCGGTCTTATCCGCAAATATTTTGCTATGCTACCATTTTGCAGACCCTGACAGATCAACTCCGCTATTTGGCACTCACGAGGTGTTAAACCATATCGCTTCTGCACATATAACCACTGTTTTTTGTTAAGCAATATGATTTGGTAGTGTTCGTCGCGGTAATCACCACCGGCGACATTATCGGTTGATGGATTTGGCAATTCGAGCATGGTTAACCGCCCTCCTGTAACTGTTTGAGCAAACGCTGTGCTTCGGCCAGGTCTGTGTCTGATAAAGCACCTATTCGGTTGGCTGGGCTCAAAGCCTGGTACAGGTCCAAGGCCTGGTTCAGATGTTCAACAGCCTTATCCTTTTGTCTGAGTTTGGCAAAAGCCCTTGCTAAATGAAAACGTGAGGAGATAGCTGCCGGTGTTCCGTCCGGGTAGAGTTTGATACACGTAGTGAAATCCTCGACGGCTTTGTTGAATTCGCCCAGCCGGTAATATGCGACACCGCGGGTGTCGATTAGGTCAATATAGTCAGGTGCCATCTTTAATCCCCTCTGGGCAAGCTCGAGCGCTTGCTGGAACTTGTCCTGCTCTTCGCACATCATCCAGGCCAGATTGTTGACGACGATTAGATTGTCAGGCTCAAACTCAAGCACCCTTTGATAGAGCAAAACCGATTCGTCAGGACGGCCAATGGTGTATAATAGTATAGCGAGGTCAGTCATGGCCTCAGTAGAATCAGGATCATTCTTCAGTATCATCCCAAATATATCTTCGGCTGTTTCCCCGGCCTCACTACCACCACTTGTCACCAGGTTTTTGGCAATATCGATGAGTGTACGACTATCTTTTGGGTGCTTTTGGTACCAATCAGCAACCTTCCGGCTTAGCTGGTCCCATAATTGGTCATCTTTGAGTAACTGTAGTTGCGCTAATAGCAGGCTGAGGTCATTTGGTTCAGACCGAATCAGAGAGTCAAATTCCTTTTGAGCATCCGCCTTGTCGCCATTTTTGTGTAATGCCATCGCAAGGGCGATTTTTATTCTTCTCTCCTCAGCAGTGCCGATGCGAGAGACTAATTGTGATTTGAGAAGATTAACAGCTTTCTCAGGCTCGCCTACCGTAATATATACGCTGGCCAGATACAATGTGGTATCAGTATTGTTCGGGTCCACTTCACGTAGCACCTTGAGAGTTGGAATTGCCAGGATTGGTGACCTGATTGCCTCGGCACGAGCTTTCAGCAGGAGTAACGTCCTATCGTTGGGTTTATGGGCAAGGCCTCGCAAAGCGGCATCCATAGCTCTTCCGGCCTGTCCCTGCCTGAGCAAGATTTCTCCCAAAAGCACCCAAGGCCTACTAATTTCGGGTTGGTCTTCGGTCATCTTTAGAAGAATCTGTTTGGCATTCTCGATTGCCGGAGCTGTTCCTTCGGTAAGCAGTGAACCTACTTTGAACAGTTGCAAGTCAATATCATCAGGATTCGATTGGAGAGCTTCATCAAGGATGGTCTCTCCCTGAAGAACTTTTTCAGTGTCGCCTGATGCTAAAAACAACGAGATGGCCTGTTTTTGGATTCGGATATTGCTCGGATCCAAAGATAGCGCCTGTTGAATATCAGCGAACGCCTTATCCGGCCGGCCTATGGAATTGTAAAACACGCTCCGGGCTATCCAAACCTCAATGTTGTTGGGTTCGATGGCAGCAGCGTGCTCAAGGTCTTCTATTGCCTTATCAGTTTGCTTGAGGGATGCGTGTGTTCGAGCGCTAAAAATATAAGCCGATGCGTTGTTGAGGTTATTTACTATTTCATCACAAAGTCTCAACGCCTCTGTCGTTTTGTTCTGACGAATATTGAGCTGGACTTGTGCAGCAGCTATCGTCAGTGAATTAGGCTCTTGGATTTTTAGTTTAGCTAATAATTCTTCAGCCTCGTCAAATTTATCCTGCTGCATATTGAGTAATGCAAGAGACAAACAGGCAGTTTGGTTATTGGGGTCATTGCTGAGAATGTCCTGCAAAATGTCTGAGGCTAAACTTAACTGGCCGTGTCTGAGGTGGCTTTGCAATTGAAATTGCTGAAGCTGCGGGTGATAGAGCTTTGCCGCCGAAGCACGGTTCAGAAGCTGCTCGGCTTCGTCATATTCCCTTGCTTTGTAGAGTACAGCGACAGTAGGAATTATTATGTTAAGGTCACCCGGCGAGTGGCTCAGGCCTTCACGATATGTCGAAATTGCCAGTTGTAACTCACCGGCGCGTTCGTATGCTGCCGCCAGGAGCATTCGGCTGGCCTGGTCACTCGGATTTGCCAGCAGATTTTCCTGCAGAAACGTAACAATTTGGGGATAACGAGCTTTGAAATCCTCTGCTGCGAACCAGACCCTTGCTTGTTCATATTGCCATTGCCAGCCGTCTTCGCCCTCAAGCGACTTGATGTCATTGACGAGCTGCTGGGCTTTCTCAGAATCCTTGATAACCTGCATGCACAGTAAAAGCCGGCGTTTTACAGGAATGTCATCCGGCAGTTTTTGTGCAAGTGCATCAAGCAGTGTGTAAGCATTGCCTTTCTGATTCCACTGAGTATAAAATTGGGCAAGCAGCAGGCCTAATTGGCGCTGGGCGATGGGTTGCTCAATACGCATCATTGCCTCTTTAACAATTGCTTCGCATTTTTCTTGATTGCCTTGTTGAGCCAATAAAATCGCAAGGTATCTTACCAGCTCAACGGAGTCGGGAAATTCCTCTATCATCTCACCTAACAACAATATTGCTTCATCTATCTTAGCCTGAGCAGAAAGCAGCTCAACTTCAGCCATAACAATCCTAACTTGGGAAGGATGGTCTTTCTTCAGTTGAGTCACCAACGCCTCAGCCTCAGTGAAATTACCCTGTTGCCGTGCGAGCTGGAGCTGCATAAGTTTGACCTCGATAGCACCGTTACTGACCTTTTCCAATGCGGACAATCGTTTTTCTATGTCCTGCCGCATTTGTTCATTCCTGCCTGCTGAGCTTACTGCCAATAGCTGTATTCGAGCTTGTAAATACAGTAAGACAGGCCTAAGATTTTCCGGTGAAAGTTGCATCGCAGTTGCGGCGTGCTCTGCCGCCTCGGTCCAGTTTCCGGTCTGGGTCAACATTTCGGCCAGGGCCAGACGTACAGTGTAAAGATTGGGCCTTTCGGAAACGAGCGTGCGTAAATGCCCCAGCGCCAATTGTGTGTTGCCTAAGCGAGACAGAGCTGACGCCAATACCAATCGAACTTGTGAAGATGTATTACCCAATCCAATTGACTGCTGCCAATATTTAACGGCCTCAAATAGTTGTCCCCTCTCGGCAGCCACAAGACCTTCCAGGAATGCAACCGTAACAGGTGAGACATCCTTTTGGTTCATTTCGGAGATACAGTCGGAAGCGCGGTCGAGCTGGCCCCCACGGATAAATAGCTCTGTAGCTATTGGCATAAAATCCCAGGGCTGAGAAGAAAGCTCTTTTAAGCCTGTCTCGGCAATCTCTAACATCTTTTCCTGCGAATTTGATTTCAGTGCGAGCAGAGCCCATATTCGCCAGAGACCCTGGCTCGTGCTTCGTAGTGAGCTACTTTGCAGAGTAGCATCTGTCGGCGCGGCCGTTTGAACAGCCGCCAGATGCTCCTCTGCCTTATCCAGGATGTCGGCGTTGATAAATTCCTCGGCAAGACGCAGCCGCACCTCAGGGTCAGATAAATCCTGTTTTTCAGCCTGCTCCAAGTCAGCTAACGCCTTGGCGATGTCTTTGCTTCTTCGGTGGAAACCGGCACGGACTATATATGCCAGGGCCGAGGACGGATTGTTATTTACCGCTTCGTTAAACCAATCGTTGGAGTCAGGGAAATCATCCGGACGCTGCTCTATAAGCTGACCCAATGTATCATAGGCTAATATCTGGTCAGGATGTTCTTGTATGACGGCCTTCAATTGCGCTGCTGCTTCATCGAACTTTCGTTGTCTGGCCAGGGCCAGGGCCAACATCCTGCGAAGTTTAGGGTCATCATTTGTTTCGAGCTGTCTGCTGGCAATTAACTCGGCCTCGCCGGCCATACCCATCATTAAATATATCTCGGTAAGCTGCATAGCGGCTTCGTAATTGTTTTTGTCTGCCCTCAAAACGGCTCGATAAGCTTCTATGGCTTGTCGAACATTGCTGCGTTTAGAAGGCCTGATTTTAAGCTGTGCATCAGCATATTTAAGCAATGTGGGAACATCATCCCGCTCAACACTGAGATACTTGCCTAAATCCCTTGCCGCGTCTTCCCACCTTTGTTCATCGTATGCTTTATTGCCGAGGACGAGTCCCTGTTCGGCCCTGTTAGCTTTCTGCCATTGGCGCAGTCCAAAGGCGATGGAGCCCAAAATAACAAAGCCGATTACCAGAACAATTGCCAATTTCCAGTTAAAATATCTTTGAGGCATTTACTTACCCTTTCTAATTAAACGGACGACGGATATCAGAAGTCTGAGGTCTGAAGTCTAAATTCTGACATCTGATTTCCGGCTTCTGATTTCTGTCTTCCGGCTTCTGATTTCTATCTTCTGACTTCTGACTTAAAATTGACTGATGAAGTTATCAGCCAGCTTTTTGGTTGTTTGCCAACATATCAATAGGTCCATGCTTAGCGACAGATTTCTGACATATTTGGTGTCATAATAGATCCATTCCTGGAAGTCTTTCATTAGCTGACGGGTTCTGTAAATCTGCCAGAGCCCTGTGATTCCAGGCCGAACCGATAGTCGGGCGTCACGCCAAAATGGACACAACATATTCTCCGGTTCAGGAGAAGGCCTTGGACCGACAACACTCATCTGTCCAAGAAGAACATTAATGAATTGAGGTATCTCGTCGAGATATGTCTCTCGCAGGAATCTTCCGACGACGCTGATTCGCGGGTCATCAGCCATCTTGAATTGTGGACCATCGACTTGACTGACGAATCGCAATTTATCTTGTATCTTATCTGCACCGACGTGCATTGTTCTGAATTTTAGACAGTTGAATGTTTTTCCATAGAGTCCCTGTCGTTTATCCTTAAAAAATATCGGGCCTGGGGAAGTTAATTTTACTGCCAGGACAATGAAGGGCATTATGGGAGCGAATAGAACAAGTACTATTACTGCGGCGAAACAGTCAACAATTCGCTTAAAGCTTCCTGCGTAAGAGAACCTCGGCCAACTGCGGTAGCTGTCTTCGATGCGTTGTTTGCGGCCCAGGTCGAAAGCTTGCCTTGAGCGTAGCCGAAGGGTCGAGCGGTATATCTGCTTTGAACTAAGGCTTACTGGAGGTGTAGAATCTTGTTTGGCGTTGTCGAAGCTGGTATCGAAACTGGAGGCTGGACGCCCGAGCTTCGAGTTTCCAGGGCGAGCATCGATACGAGCATCGACAACCTTAAACGAAAAAGGTACTTTTACAATGCGGTTCTGCACAAATTGATTCTGCGGCACTAAGACTTCCGGGCCAATAATTGATGAGCTTATTACCGCTCCTTGTTCAATTTTAACGTTATCAGCAATGACGGCTGGGCCCACCACGATTGCTTTCGGGCCAATATAAACGTTTTTTCCTAACAGAACTTTTCCGACTAATCTTGAATCCCGTGATATAGTATTTGCCCCGTCCCTGCTTGTTGCCGGCAGGGGTCGAATTTTCGAAATGCCGGCCCTGCAAAAGTTTAGCAAACCATCTTGTGTTTCTAAATCCAACACGACTCCGCCTACCTTAATTGCTCGCAGCCTCACTGCATTCGAGAAGGCCATTTCTAAAAGTGTGGCAAAGGATTGAGGCAAAGCGCAGCCGGCAAGAAGCTTTTCGAGAACGTTGGTTCTAACAAAAAGATGATGAGGCCAATCGGTAGAAACGGGGGCGAGCTCGGCTGAATCACAGTACAATCGACGGAATCCTGCTACTTTGCCCTGCGCCGTTAATCGCATTTTTTCCCGTTTACCCAGCAGCACAGGTGCGACATTAACCGCCACCACGTCTGCCTGGATTTTAGCCAGTCCGCCTATGGCGGATTGAAGAAGCCGGCTATCAATTTGCGTAGCAAACCGCCCGTTGGAAACGACAAACCATGAGCTTCGTTTGGCTTTCCGCAGGAGCTGTGGGCGGATTGGAACATTTTCCGCATAAGATATTTTCTTTAACTTCGGTTTTCGAGATGGATACATCCGCTTCTTACAGGCGGACTCAATGCTCCATTCTTCCGGAATAGCGCAAACAATCTTTCTGCTGTGGCCCCAACCCCTGCTGTTGCAGGGGTAAGCCTGCCCCCGCGAAAGCGGGGGTAAGCATCTGCTCAAGCCATCGAGAATGACGCCGGCAATAGGCTCGCTGGCCAGTGCAAAACGAAGTAGATTATCACCGCTGCCGTCTGCGTCCGCGACCGGCGGACCGTCTTTATGTATGATAATCAGATTCATTGATGGATTAAGAATTTGGCTCCCCCGAATATTCTTCAGCCGATCGATTTTACTCCGAAGCCCTGGAATCGTTGGCATTGACTTCTATGTCTTGGACAAGGTCCAGCAGTTTTCTCCGGGCCCGCTTAACATTTTTCCTTGATTGGGCATTTTGTGTGTAATAACCGTATCCACGATGGGAGTAACTCTCTTCAACTTGGACATTACTTAGTACTGTGCCCAGCACCCTGGCATCTATTTGCGTCAGTCGTTCTTTTGCTTTTCTAAGCTCTGGTGTAGTAGTTTTGCCCGCGAAGCTGGTCAAAATAACCGCATCTCCAAACTTAGCCCATATAAGCGCATCGGCACAGACCAGTACCGGAGGAGTATCAATAATCACGTGATCGTATTCTTCGCTTAGTTCGTTTATTCGCCGGTGTGCTATCGGTGAAGCTATTAGTTCGTAAGCGTCCATACCGCCGTGAGAATCCGACGCCAGCACATCCAGGCCGGTTGAAGGTATAGAATAAACAACCTGGTCAAATTCTTTCCCTAAAAGTACATCCTGCAATCCCTTTGAGACTTTGGGGAGATTCAGCAAACGAGCAATATCCGGTTTTCTCAAGTCGCCGTCTATAAGCAAAACCTTTTTCCCAGACCTTGACAAACTTGTTGCCAGATTAATGGCAAAGGTAGTTTTGCCCTCCTGCATCCCTGGGCTTGTAACCACCAGTTTATTTGGTATTCCTTCACCATCCAGTAACCCTAAATTAGTGCGAATGGTCTGGAAGTCTTCGGCTATCTGTTCCGGAAGAAGAGCCGGTTTGACGGTGTGGGAGCTCGTGGTAGTCCCGATTATTCGAATACCGATGCATTTAGTTACATCATTGAGTGTGTGCAAGCGCAGGTCTGCTTTGTCTTTTAGAAAAGCCAACAGCATTCCACAAGCCATTCCACCAAACATAAGGGCAATTGTGTATTTAATGCGCTTGCTTGGCACAGGAACAACTGTGGTTTCATAAGGAACAGATATCCGAGCCGGCCGTTTTCTTTCCATCTCCATCTGTTGAATACGCCGCAGGATAGTATCATACACTTCCTTGGTAAGAGCCATTCGCTCTTGCAGCTCCCCGATGTCTAATTGCTTACGACCGAGCTCTATTGTATTGATGTCTTCCTTGTCTATTTTAGCCTGCAATATCTCTCTCTGGGCAATTAATCCCTGCAGCTCAAGTTTTGCGTCAGCAAGCTCAGCCTCTCTATTTTCGCTTAGCTCTTCAGTGATACTTTCATCGAAAGTTTTTTCAACTTTTTCACGATTTTCTTCCAGTTTAGCCTTGAAAACCTCTAAAAGCTCGGCTCTCTGTTTAAGTTTTGGATTGTCGTCTGACAGAACCTGCCCGGCGGAAATAAGCTCCTCCTCCAATTGAGCTATGCGCTCGGTCAACATTCGAATCAAAATGTCGTTCTGAACAAATGTGTGCCGCCTTTCCAGCAAGGCTTTCTGTAGAGTTTTCCTGTCCTTAGTTTTTTCGAAGAGCTCTATCTTTATCTCTAAAAGGATCTTGTCTGCGTCTATTTTAGTAGCAAGGCCTTGTAGAACTGCTACCCGTTGGAGCATCATCTCCTGGCGTGGAGTTAACTCTACAGTGCCATACTCTTGAGCCAATCCCCGTATTGTGTCCCGTTGATCCTTTAATATAGTTGCATACTCGTCGCGTTCTTTTTCCAAGAGTTGCATCCGAACTCCTCCCTGAGTTGTCGATTTGTTACCTTCTAAATACATGTAGGCTAAGCGAAAAGCAGTTGCTATTTGCTCCGCTTCTTTAGGCTCGGCGCTTATCACATTAATGAATATCATTTCGCTGCCCCGGACCGGAGAAGCAGTAATAATTCCCCTGCTTATCGCCTGCCGGAGAGCTTCAACTGGGTCGGCTGGTTTTTCGGGCGAAATAGTGGTAATAATTTTCTTACTTATTGCCTGAGGGAGAGTTTTCACTAAACCAACTATTTTTTCAGGCAGAGGGCTTTTATTCTCAAAGATCTTAAGCCCCTTGCTCGCCAGGTTATCTGCCACCGTTATAAGAATTCCTTGATCTGCCGTGATAAGCCTTGCCTGGTCAGACTTGAAGTTGTCGTACAGTGGCATTACACGTTCAGAGTCCTTATCGCTGAAAAGGACATTGGGAATGATTGGTGCCACCCGAATTGGCGCAGTGGCAAGGTATTGAGGTTCTATCAGAAACCATACTGCTGGAATACCAATAGCACAAATCACCACAAACGTCACAAGCACCAAAAGCCAGTGGTGAAGTATGCCGGCAATTAAATTGGATATGCTCGGGCCCTCAGGTTCAGGTGGAGTTTCAAAACTAATAAGCTCTTGTCCAATCACCTGATCATGATATTTCTCTAAATCGGTCATTTCTATTACTCCTCATCTATTTTGTCGTTTAATTATTATTGCATCTTCTTTGCTTGGAAGCGTCGTAAGTTTTGTCAAAAGCCAAAGCTCCCCAATTACCGCCGCAAGGGCCAATGGCATCATCGCATATCCACCAAAGTCGTGGAATATTGTTTCCCAGTAATCGCCTTGAAGTACTGTGAAAAAAACCGCTGTGATTGCTAATCGCATGGTGTTACACAGTAAAGCAATGGGCAGGCTCGAAACGAGGACTATCAGTTTCTCCCACCATGTTCGTCTAATCAGCAGAACAACCAATCCGCCAATCACAAAAAAGGCGGTGACCATTCTCAAACCATTGCACGCCTCAGCAACCGCAACACTTGCATCGCCGATATTGATAACATTGCCTTCTCGTACGACCTCGTAGCCCACCATCTCCAGACAAAATACGGCTGACGAAGTAGCCCAATGTTGTAGAGGCAGCGTCACCGCCGACTGGACACGGTTAGGCCAGGGGAGCATTAAACATAGGAACAATAATACCGTAGATACCCCTCGGAGAAGCTGCCAGCCAAACAGAAGCAGTACCAGTGCAGCAACACTTAGAACAATAGATAATCTTTCTGCTGAGCTATACATAAAGAACAGCCCAAACAGCCTGATGCCCTGCGCCGCCACGAAGGCAAACAAACCCCAAATGGAAGGTCCAATTCTGCACTGAGTGATTGTCTTGCGCCTTGACCACAGAATATAAACAGCCAGGAAAGGCACCAAAAGGCCGGAAGAGTATTCATCACTTCTCTGCCAGAAATTCCAAAGGTCGGCAAAGCCAGGCCAGTAAGACCAAAGAAATGCAATCAGAACGAGACCTCCTGCAAGCCATGGTACAATTTTCGTTCTGTGCGACCGCACACAATTTGGCATTTTTTCATTGATTTTACGAAGTGGCGGTTGCAATGCATGCTGTAATCTACTCGCGTTATGTTGCACAACTTCTAAAGCTTGGCCGGCCAAACATTCCAGCATTCCTTTCGGTTTGAATAATATGGATTTTTCTTCCGCAACAGTATTAGCTCGCAAAGCCGCATTGTAGTCGAGTATGCATTGTTGGATTTGGCAATTTGGCCCTACTTGTGCCCCATCCCATAGCACGCTGTTTACTACAACACTATCTTTGCCGATAGTGACATTGTTTCCGAGTATAGTCGGCCCAAGAATGACCGCGTCATTTGAGACGCAGGCGCCATCCATAATAACGGCCGGCCCGTAAATTCGCGCACCCGGCTCAACTTTAGCATTAGCTGCTATCCACACAGTTTGTGAATCAGCACCCTTAGAGGGCTTCAAGTCCGCATCCAGTTTTGGGCTGTTTTCCAGGTAATTAGTGATAGCGTACAGATATTCTCGCCGAATCCGAAAATTGCCGGCGTGGTTTTGCAACGTTGCCGCGTAAACAGTTTTGCCGGCACGGAGCATTTCAGGAATCAAGCCTTCCTTGATGTCAAAATAACCACCCTCTGGTATATATTCCAAAATGCCAGGGTTACAGACATAAATCCCTGCTGGGTCGCCCATTGATTTATCATTCCCGCAGTCAGGATTCAACATCACAGTCAAATCGGACCGACCATCGCGGTGTGCATTTATCAACACATCAATTTTGGGGGGACATATTATGCTGGCAGGAAACACCAGAAGGGTCTCCGCTTTGCGGGAACCTAAGGCATCTGTTTCATCAACGGCGGCATCGCGAATGCAACCTGCAGTGCCGACCGGCAGGGATTCGTCCAGAAAATTCAACTCCAAACGATTATCGGCGTGGATTGATTCTTCCAGCAGTGAACCGGCAAAGTTGGAACAGATTGTTGCTTGCTTTATACCTTGATTGGCTAAAGAAGTTAGCAGATGTTCTAAGACGGGTTTTCCTGCTACCGGCCACAAGGCCGTGGGCAAACGCGAGGCCAATGCGCAACGACCAAAGTCATGGCTACCGGCAAGTATAATAGCTTTGATTAGCTTCTTGCTACCCATTCGGTTTATCCATCTGTACGATATAACTTACAATAAATCCAATAATACCCTAATAATTCGCTCAGAAGCCTTACCATCCCAGAATTTTGGTCTTGTACAGGAGCTGACCCTGTTCAAGCCTTCTCGATAGCCACTTAGTATTCTATCTGCGTCAGCACCTACTAAAATATTTGTTCCTTTAGTAATTGTAATCGGCCTTTCCGTATTTTCGCGAACGGTAAGACAGGGTATTCCAAGGATTGTGGTTTCTTCTTGAATGCCACCAGAGTCTGTTATTACGAGCTTGGACTCTGACATCAATTGTAAGAAGTCAAGGTATCCCAACGGCTCAATAACTAATATATTCGGCATGTTTTCGTGGCTTTGCAGTTGCTTAAAAGTTCTGGGATGGACGGGGAAAACAATCTGGATTTCTTTTTGAATCTCAGCCAGTCCCTTCAATATTTTTCTTAATGCCTGGCGTTGGTCCACATTGCCAGGTCTGTGCAATGTAACGACAGCATATTTACCGGCCCGCAAATTCAAATCGTCAAGTATATGTGAATTGCGGGCTTTTTCTCTGTAAAACTCAAGCGTGTCTATCATAACATTGCCAACAAAATGAACCTTTGCTCCATCAATGCCTTCACGTTTGAGGTTGGTCACGCCGCTTGGTTCTGTGACGAAAAGGAAGT
>JBDRTM010000363.1:0-3789 GCA_043824065.1 Planctomycetota bacterium
TCTCCGGGCTTATATTCAGTGGCCAAATTATCGGGGTCGTCGAATGACAACCGATCTTTCAACGCCTCATGTAAAAGGTTTGGTGCACCATCAAGAATCGCAGCCACTGCCTGCAATTCCGGGCTGCCTTCGGGAAACTCACTGGTTTCGCCAACATCATCTCCTGAAACAGCCATACTTTGGCCGGTCGGACGGAAATACATTATTCCTGAAAATTTGAACAACTGAATATCAATCTCGGTATTCGGCGAATCCAGCAAATCCAAAAGGTGGCGCACCTTATCGGCGGGCAATTTTGCCTTGACCGCATGAAAAGCTATGTCCGGCATATCGATGAATGAACCGAGCGTTTCCCCTTCCATTTTCGACAGCAGCGCGGTAACCATTTCCTCATTATGCATTCGCTTCTCAGAAGTCCGCCGGTAGAACAATTCGATCTGACAATGGATTTCCTGGACTGGGTCACTGGGATTAAGCAAGTCGTGCCAACGGTCGATCATCCCGGTTTCTTGTAGCGTTTCTTCTATCCCCCAACGCCGGATTTTCAGGGTCTGGTTAAACACATCACGCCATTTAGCTTTACCACTTGGGAGTTTTTGACTTTTTTCCCATTGTTCCCATAGCGATAGCAATTTGTTCAGGCCTTGCTCATTGACTAATGATAGAAATAGCCGACCTTTTAGCCGTTTATCTTTTGCAGTATTGATGGCCCGGATAATGTCTCTATTAAGATGTGTCAAATGCTCAGGCAACAATAATTTTGGTATCTCGTCAATAATTATTTTTCCATCATCATCAATAAAT
Source organism: Planctomycetota bacterium (assembly GCA_043824065.1). Taxonomy (GTDB): domain Bacteria; phylum Planctomycetota; class Phycisphaerae; order Sedimentisphaerales; family Anaerobacaceae; genus NIOZ-UU13. The sequence continues at coordinate 805 of JBDRTM010000363.1, forward strand.
TCGTGTTCTTTCAGAATCTCTTGGATTTCTTTCGATTGCGCTCTATTGGTTATGCCTTCAATTTTGTCCTTGAAAAAATCCACTCCAATTTTAGGAGCTTCGTAAAAGTCATCATTCGGTTCGATATTCTCGATATCCCACTCCCCAAGCCATTCCAGCCCATCGGTGGCCTCGACGGCTTGCCTGAAGTCATCAACACTTCCGGCAATCTCTATAACCAACACAGTCTCCGGCTCCAACCCTGCCACAACGCCGCTAACGTTCGCTTTATACCGGGAAAAGTCCTGCTGCAACTCATCCAACTGGTGGGACAGGCGCTCAACTTGCCGGGCGTGCCCTGGAAAATGTGGCTTGCTTTGCGGACGAGGCGTCCCCTTTTTCGGCGAAATCGTCCTTGCGTTAGGAAAAACCAGAAGAGGAAGATGTTCGGCCATAGCTTATTTGACTCCGTTCTGATTATTCAAGATAGGCTTCAATCTTTTCTGCCACTGCTCCAACATTAGCCTCGCAATGGTTTGGGCATTGTCGGTTTTTTTATCAAGAACAGCCCGACGCACTACACTCAAGCAAAACTCCTCCACCTCGGCAAAATTAAGTCCTAGCATGTGTTTCGCTAATGTTTCGGGCGCATAACCAAAATTGGTTTGACACCGCTTACCGACCGATTCAATATATTGGGTCAGTTGCTGACGAGTGGGCATAGGTAGCTCAACTCGCACCTGAAAACGTCGCCATACAGCTCTATCAAGTAATTCAGGGTGATTACTTGCAGCTACTACCACAACATAATCCGGCATATCGTCAATCTGCAAAAGCAGCGAACTTACTACCCGTTTGATTTCTCCTGTTTCATGGGTATCCCCGCGTTCCTTTCCAAGGGTTTCGAACTCATCGAAAAACAGCACACACCGTTGCGTTCTTACATAATCCAAGAGATTTTTCAAGCGGCTGGATGTTTCACCCAAATAGCTTCCAACCAGTGTTTCATACCGAACGACCACTAAGGGATACATCAACTCGAAAGCCAGCGCCTCGGCCAAGGATGTCTTGCCATTGCCTGGCGGCCCGGCGAACAGAAGTCGGTTACGGGCGCGCAGATTGTGTGCATGTAACAACTCAGCACGATGCTGCTCCTCCACAACCTCCATGATTTGGTCATTGATGTTTTTGGGCAATACAAGGCTGTCTAGTGCACGCTCCGGATTGATTTCATAGATTAAATCCTTATGCTGGCCATTGCTACCATTCTGTTTGGGTGCGAGGCTGCGTCCCATTGCAAACGCATTGGGTTGCAATGATTTGCTTAAACGCTCAGCAAGAATACGATGACCCTTTGACTTCTCCTCCTGAATAAGCGCTTCGGCGGCTTTCCGAAAAGCCAATTGGTCGCCGTTGCTGGCGCTTTTAAGTAGCTCCACTAATAAATCTGCCTGTGCCATTATCCCTTCCCTCCCACATTCACCTCCACAATGGTCATTGTATCATTCCCAAAGATGTCCACCACCTTAACGGCCAGTTTGCGCCGCCCCTTTTTACACTCATGGAAGACACTGGTCAACTCCAGCGTGCGGTCCCTCTTGGTGCGGAAGGACTGCCACTCATTCTCAAATACATAGTCCCCCGTCCAGACCTCTTCCCACTCCTTGGTATCGGCATTCTGTATCCGCACAATCTCCCGCTTACTCTCAAAATCAAAATCGACCGACCAGTAATCTATCCAATCAGTCCATTGTTTTGTCAGCGTCTCGCGGCTGACGATGCCATCCTTATCCTTGCTTACCTTAACAATCTGCCCCTTCTCCACCACAACCTTGCTCTGCTTGTCCTTCAGGCTGGCCTCGGCATTGGCAATTGAATCCTGGGTATAGAAGACCGAGAAATCGGTCAACTTCACCGCTACGCTATTCTTTTTGATAATCGGTTTTACCTCGATGAAGGAAACATCATGGAAGACGACTTGATTCTTCTCCACCGCCCGTTTATCGAAGACATCGGCCGGGATATATTTGGGGGCAATACCTATCCCCTTGGCCTTAGCCTCGTCCAGAACATTGGGGAAGAGCCCCATCTCAAACTCAAAACCCAATATATCAACCCGGCTGATATGCTTCTTTCGGCATTCCAGAATAACCTCCTCAACAAAGAGACGGGTCACCGGCAGATTGACCGGTCCCACAGCCACCAGCCTCCCCCCTTTTTTGCCGTGGAAGGTTGTAAACCCTTCCGTCTTTTCCGCCCGATAAGCCTTCAGGATAAGGTCGACAAAGGCGGCTTCCTTTTCCGCCAGTTGCTTGTGCTGTTCCGCTTCACGCAGATTGGGGTTAACCCCGATATAGTGTTGACGTTCATATTTGCCAAGGTTTAATATCTCAAAGGCGCGGTAGTTTGTCCCCGCCTCTTTTAGGCTCCGTTGGACGCCAATCATCCGCTTGCGGGTGGTGTGGATGGCAAACTTCCCCAAGTCGGAGACTATCCATTTACGGTTCAACCTCTCGGCCACTGCTGCGGCGGTTCCCGACCCGCAGAAGAAATCCGCTACCAAGTCCCCTTCGTTGGAGGAGGCCTTGATTATGCGTTCGAGCAGGGCTTCGGGTTTCTGGGTGGGGTAGCCCAGTTGCTCATGTTGCCCTTTAGACAAATTCACGATGTCAGTCCAAATAGAGCCAATGGCGAATTTGGCTTCATCTAAATAGTATTTCTTATATTCGCGGCCAGACTTAGTTTGATATATAAGATTTTGCTCTCGAAACGTTTGTATGGACTTTTCGGAGTAGTCGCCTAGCGTAACCTTTTTGAATTTTCTACCATCTGGATCCTCATACATGTATTCGCGTAACTGAGTATCAGTCAGTTCGTCTTTGTATACCGTGTTATATATTGCCTTATCTGATTTTCCAAAGACGATAATCGTGTCACCTTCTCTTGACCATTGCCTTGCGGTTTTCTTTGCGCCCTTTGCAGCAGAATCACGTAGCCAAGTGATAT
>JBDRTM010000364.1:0-5641 GCA_043824065.1 Planctomycetota bacterium
TCCACTGGCGAACACGCATCCTTGGACCGAACGTCTCTGCATTAGCTCACGCCGCCTGGGAGCAAAAAAGATGGAACCCGGACTTCGGCAGGAAAATCAAACCGCCCGAACCGGAACTCTCAGAAGCTCGGCAGGGCGGCAGCGTAGCTCAGTTCCCCAATAATCCCATAGCTGATACTCAAGAGGATCCGCTTTACCAAACGGTCATCTGGGACGTAAAAACATATCGGCTGAAGGTTCCAAACGGCTCTTATACAATAACTCTCAAGTTTTGTGAGCCCCACTACAACGCTGCGGGCAAACGAATCTTCGGCGTCAAACTCCAAACCAAAAAGGTCATTGACAAGCTGGACATCTTCGCCGAAGTCGGCAGGAACAGGGCACTGGATTACACGTTCGAGGATGTGAAGGTAACCGACGGCCTGTTGAACATCGACTTTGTGAAGGTAGTAGAGTTTCCGTGCATCGCTGCCTTTGTTGTGCAGGGCCAGGGCATTACAAGGAAAATCAATTGCGGCGGGCCGGCTTACAAAGACTACCAGGCCGACTTGCCGGCTTCGGCTTCCGACAGCAAACCACGCGACCTGCCGGTGGACGATTTCTACGCCGACTGGGCGTTGACACAGTTCGGGCCCGAAGTGTTTCAACCAATCGCCAGGTTATTCGCAAGTCTCGATGGAGGACCAACGGCAACAGACAAAGGCCAGCGAGCATCTAACCTGCCAAGGCCATCTACCTGGGTCAAAGGCCCCGGAGGCATCAAACCTGACGAAAGACCGTGGGAACAGGTAAGCAAAGAATACACATTCATCGAGAAAATGGCCAAACTACGCCCGCAGGTCAAAGGGGCGGGCAATCTGGAGCGGTTCGATTACTGGCTGAACAGCTTCCGTTACCTGCGGGCGATCGGAAAAGTCAACTGCACCTGGGCAAAGTTTAATGCAGCGATGAAGAAAGTCAAAGACCAGAAGAATCCCGATGACCAGAAGCGATTAGCCCGGCAGCTCGCTTTGCCGCTCAGAAGGGAGTTAGTCGCTCAGGTTGCCGATGTGCACCGGTATCTGTTGGCAACTGTGAACACGAACGGTGCGATGGGCAATGTTGCCAACTGGCAGCAGCACATAATGCCGACGTTGCTTTCTGAGCCCGGCCAGGAGCTGGCCAAAATCCTTAGCGAAGACTTGCCGGCTGATGCAATGCCTTCGAATCAATACGTTGGTCCATTGCGAATATTTTTACCGACCCTGCGCACCAGTCTGAACATCGGCGAGGACTTAAAGCTTAAAATAATCATCATGGCACAGAACTCTCTCGAAGATATTGCTCTATACTGGCGACCAATAGGCAAGGGTAAATATAACAGAATTGCACCGACACATATCGCACGTGGAGTATATTCCGTTAAGATTCCTGCTAACCGGATCAAAACAGACCTGGAGTACTATGTGAAGGCAAGCTCAACTGATGGTCAGCAGGTTTCTTTCCCTGCAACGGCACCAAACATCAATCAAACCGTTATCGTCAGCGAGTTGTTTTGACAATCAAACGCCATAATTAACAAGGAGTAATTAAGATGGGCAAATGTCGATATACCCGCCGTCACTTCCTCAAAACTATGAGTTTGGGAGCTGCGGCTTTTGCCATTCATGGCTCCAAGGACGCTACAAAGCTCTTTGCCAATGAGGCCACAGATAAAAAACCCAACTTCGTTTTTATTCTCGTTGACGACTTAGGCTGGATAGACACCGGCTGTTACGGCAGCAAGTTCTACGAGACGCCGAATATCGACAGACTTGCCGCTGAGGGTATGCGGTTCACCGATGCTTACGCCGCCTGTGCGGTCTGCTCGCCGACCCGTGCGGCTGTGATGACAGGACGCTATCCGGCCCGTCTCGGAGTTACCGACTGGATTCGCTCCCGCTTCCAGGGAGGCAAAATCCCCGCAGACAAAAAGAACCCAACTGAATACGTCGGCGGCAAAAACAAGAAACTGCTGTGCCCACCCAATGCGCTTTGGATGGAGCTTGAAGAAATCACTATCGCCGAAGCACTCAAACCGGCAGGATACACTTCGTGCCACATCGGAAAGTGGCACTTAGGCGCTGACGACTGGTATCCGGACAGGCAGGGCTTTGACTTTAACATCGGCGGCTGCGACTTCGGCCAGCCACCTAACTATTTCGACCCGTATTCCCGAAAGGGCCAGGGACCAATACCGACACTGAGTCCTCGTCGCAAAGGCGAGTATCTAACCGACCGCGAAGCTGATGAAGCGGTTAAATTTATCCGCCGCCATAAAGATAAACCGTTTTTCCTTTATATGGCCAACTATGCCGTCCACACACCCATACAGGGCAAAGCCGATCTGGTTTCAAAGTACAAGGCGAAAAAGCCCACAAATCAGAAGAACCCTACATACGCAGCAATGGTTGAAAGCGTGGACGACGCCGTGGGCAGGATTTGTTCGGCGCTCGACGAGCTTAACCTGGCTGAGAGGACAATCATTTTCTTTACCAGTGACAACGGCGGCCTTATGCGTGTAACACACAACGCCCCATTGCGTGCAGGTAAGGGCTATCCGTATGAAGGTGGTATCCGCGAGCCTTTGCTCGTGCGATGGCCGAAGGTCATTAAACCCGGAACAGTCAGCCATGAACCGGTAACCAGCGTCGATTATTTCCCGACCATTTGTCAAGCCGCCGGTGTTCCGCTGCCGCGCGACCGTGACATCGACGGCGTCTCGCTTCTCGGCCATCTAAAATCCAACGGCATCCAAAAGCTGAACCGTGATACCCTCTTCTGGCACTTCCCCCACTATCGCGGGAACATTATGCCCTACAGCATCATTCGAGATGGTAATTGGAAGCTTATCAAAAGATATGATACTTCGACAAGCTCAGTAGAGCCAGGCAAAACCTTTGAGCTGTATAATCTAAAGGGAGATTTATCCGAAAGCAACGACCTCTCAGAGATACTACCGGAAAAAGTCAGGCGGCTCGATGCTAAATTGAGACGCTGGCTACGCCTCGCTGGCGCCAAATTACCCAAACCGAATCCGGACTATGACTCGAATGCTACTTAACTAAAAGGTAAAAAAGTGAAAGAAAAACAGAAAATAAGACATCAGCAAAAGGAAGTCATATTATGAAACGACGTAATTTTCTCAAGGTTATCGGTGCCGGTGCCGTCTCTATGACCCTGCCGGTATGTATGAGCGCTCAACATTCTTCCGGCAAAGGTGCTCGGCCCAATATTCTGTGGATTTTGTCCGAGGACATCTGCCCCGACCTGAGCTGCTATGGCACGCCAGTGGTAGAGACTCCAAATCTCGACAAGCTCGCCGACCAGGGTGTCCGCTTCACCAACGCATTTACAACCAGCCCGGTTTGCTCTACCAGCCGCTCGGCTATGATTACCGGTATGCACCAGGGCTCCATTGGCGCTCACCATCACCGAAGCCATCGTAAGGATGGATACACGTTACCGGAGCCGGTACGGCTGATAACAGAATACTTCCGCCAGGCAGGATATTTCACGGCCAATGTCAAAACGGCCGCCCCCGGTGTCCGCGGCTCGGGCAAGACGGATTTCAACTTCAAGTTCAGCAACGCCTTTGACGGCAGCGACTGGAACCAGCGCAAGCCCGGCCAGCCGTTCTTCGCACAGCTTTCAATCAGTATGACGCACCGCGGCAAACAATGGAAGGGCCTGGACAAAAAGCTCGACAATCCTGTTGACCCGGCCAAGGTCAAGCTGCCACCTTACTATCCCGACCACCCCATCGCACGCCAAGACTGGGCTACATACCTGAACTCAATCCAGATGATGGACCAGTATGTAGGAATGATTCTGCAGCGCCTCGATAACGAGGGGCTGGCGGATAATACGGTCGTCATCTTCATCGGCGACCACGGCCGCTGTCATGTCCGCGGCAAACAATGGCTTTACGACGCAGGGATTCGGATTCCCCTGATTGTGCGCTGGCCGGGCAAATTAAAGCCAGGCCGTGTGAATGAAGACCTGGTCAGCGCCATCGATATTTCAGCGACGGTTTTGAACATCGCAGGCATCAAGCCACCGAAACATATTCAAGGTCAGATTTTCCTCGGCCCAGGTGCAAAGAAGCGAAAATATATCTTTGCCGCCCGCGGCCGATGCGATGAGACCATAGAGTGTATTCGCTGCGTGCATGATAAACGCTACAGCTACATTCGAAATTACATGCCGTACCGCCCCTGGATGGCCCCCAATCGCTATAAGGACACCAGCTATCCGATGCGTGAGCTCTTACGCAGCCTGCACGCCAAGGGCAAGCTTACTCCTGCTCAGAAAAAATTCCTGGCCCCGACCAAGCCGCCGGAGGAATTATACGACCTTAAAAATGACCCTTACGAACTGCACAATTTGGCCAGCTCACCTGAGCATAAAAATGTTCTAAAGTGGATGCGTGCGGCCCATATTAAATGGATGCGTCAAACCGGAGACTTAGGTCTGATCCCGGAGCCGGAACTGGAGGAAATCTATTTAGAGCGCGGCAACGGCTATGACATACTGGCTCAGCCGGAAAATCGCGACTTGATTGAGCGCATACGTGAGGTAATAGAACTCGGAGAAAAAGGTAAAGCGGCGATACCGGACCTCATGCAGGCAATGCAGGACAAGAGAGCATCGGTACGCTGGTGGGCGGCAATCGGCCTGGGTAATATGGATTCGGACATCGGAGCGGCAAAGACCGCATTACAAAAAGCTTTGCAAGATAAATCCGCTTCGGTTCGCATTGCCGCAGCGCGAGCATTCTGCCGGATGGGGAGGGCCCGGCAAGTCCTGACGCTTTTAATACGGGAGCTACAAAACAAAGAAAATAAAATTGTGCGTCACTACGCTGCCCTGGAGCTGGAAGAGCTCGGCGGCAAAGCCGGTGAATTCATAGAAGAGATTCGGGCCGCACAAAATGACAGTTACGACTGCGTCAAACGGGTAACCACCCGTATCGTAAACACGCTGGAAAAATAAATCGCGACTAATACGGGAGACGACATCAGTTTTACTTTAATTTAATAGGTACGCCTTTATCACGGGCTTGTGCTACGAATGACTTTATCTCATCTAAAAGTAATTGCAATTGCTGAGTGTTCTCAAGCAGATTTTCGTAAAATCGCCCATCGTTAATAAGTTTGGCGGCACTACCTTGCCCATCGTTTATTGTCTCTAAGATTTGCCGTAGTCGTATTGCCGCTTTACTTATTTCTTCGCTCGTATCGACCATCGCAACCACGAGCTCCTCAACTTTGGCATCAGCATTTTTCAACGTTGAGGTCCCGGCAGCGGCAAATTTTCGGAATTCTTCTATCGTCTGCTTGGCCTGCTGCATCGTCTCCGTGACCTGCTGTGATGCATCAGCCAAATTAGCCAACATTTTCTGAAGATTTTCTTTGTTGTTGGGGTTGCCGATGACGTCGTTGGTGTTATTAATAAGAGTTTTGAGACCCTCAGTCAGTTCATCCAGTTTTTTCTGGCTTTCTTCCGGAAAAAACTCGCTGGTCATACCGGTCGAGCCCTGCAGCAATATTTTGTCCGCCAAAAATTTTGTCTCCGGCTGGTTCGGGTCAAGCGGCTCCGCAGGTTTCCCTGGAGTTTGTTT
>JBDRTM010000365.1:0-3262 GCA_043824065.1 Planctomycetota bacterium
TAAACACTTTTTAAAAAAGGAGGAGACAACATGACACAGACCATCAAATATCAGCTAAACGAGAGCGACATGCCACGCCAGTGGTACAACATTGTGGCCGACATGCCGAACAAGCCGGCGCCGGCACTGCATCCGGGCACCGGGCAGCCGGCCGGGCCGCAAGACTTCGCGCCGCTGTTCCCGATGAACCTTATCGAGCAGGAAGTAAGCACCCAGCGGTGGATTGATATTCCCGAGCCGGTGCTGGCGATCTATGCCCAGTGGCGCCCATCGCCGCTGTACAGGGCGCGCCGCTTCGAGCAGGCATTGGGAACGCCGGCCAAGATTTATTTCAAATATGAAGGGGTGAGCCCCTCGGGAAGCCACAAGACCAACACCGCTGTGGCGCAGGCATACTACAACAAGCTGGCCGGCACCAAGCGCATCACCACCGAGACCGGCGCCGGCCAGTGGGGTAGCGCCCTGAGCTACGCCTGCAACATCTTCGGCATCCCGCTGAAGGTCTACATGGTGAAGGTCAGCTTCGAACAGAAGCCCTACCGCAAGAACATGATGCAGATCTACGGGGCCGAGGTGGTGCCCAGCCCCACCAACGCCACCAACGCCGGCCGGGCCATCCTGGCTCAGGATCCCAACAGCATGGGCTCCCTGGGAATCGCCATCTCCGAGGCGGTGGAGGATGCCGCCCCCCGCGAGGACACCAAGTACACCCTGGGGTCGGTGCTCAACCACGTGCTTCTGCATCAGACCATCATTGGCCTGGAGGCCCAGAAGCAGTTCAAGATGGCGGGGGACTACCCGGACGTGGTGATCGGCTGCTGCGGCGGCGGCAGCAACTTCGCCGGCATCGCCAGCCCCTTCCTGGCCGACAAGTTTGCCGGCAAGCAGGTGCGATTCGTCGGTGTTGAACCGACCGCCTGCCCGACGCTGACCAAGGGGCACTTCCACTATGATTTCGGTGATGCGGTGTGCACCACCCCGCTGATGCCAATGTACACCTTGGGGCACGACTTTGCTCCCGCGGGGATTCATGCCGGCGGCCTGCGTTACCATGGCATGGCCCCCATCATCAGCCAGTTGAAGAAGGACAACCTGATCGAGGCGTACGCATATAATCAAATCGAATGTTTCCAGGATGCGATCACCTTTGCCCGGGCGGAAGGGATCATCCCCGCGCCCGAGTCGTCCCACGCCATCCGGCACGTCGTGGTGGAGGCGCAGCGCGCCAAGGAAGAGGGAAAGGAGCGGGTTATCCTGTTCAATCTGTCGGGACACGGCCATTTCGACATGTCGGCTTACGATAAGTACCTGGCCGGCGCCATCGAGGATGTACCGCTGCCGCAGAGTTCTCTGGACGCTTCGTGGGAGAAGATCAAAGGACTGCCGAAGGTGGCATAGCGGCTGGGCATGGTCCGGGGCGGGATTGCAAATCCGCCCCGGATTACCCTTGACGGCTTCTGGCGGCCCTATGTTGAGCAGGTAATCTATCGCTCTCGATAGGTCTTTATTATTGATTCTGTTTTCTGCCTGCTTCAAATGACAATTTGTTAGTCGCTTTTATATAATCATCCGGAGAAATTGCCATCAATGCTGAAAGCCAAACATTCTCAGGAATGCTGTTAAACGGAGCAATAGAAGACAATAAGCCAAGCACAACTACATTCGCAGTTTTTCCGTTAATATCGCCAAGCCCATAAGCAATTTTGTTTGCATCTATTTTTATCACATGATATTCCTTTAACGCATCGAAAATTTTGTCTACATCGGGATAATCTTCTCTTTTCATTGCAACAGGCAACACTAAAAAATTATTAAACAGGATCGTTCCGTTTGGTTTTAGAAGTTCAAGAAATCCGGGGCGAAGCACTTCACTAATTTCCATCACAATTAACACATCAACCGAACCAGGCGCCAATACAGGCGAATAGACCGAGCCACAACTGAATGTTGAAATGACAGGTCCGCCGAGTTGCGCCATTCCGTGAGTATCTCCCTTCACAATGTTTGATTCGGAGTAAGGCGTTCTTAAAACAACTTCAGAAAGAGCTTTGCCAAAAAATAAATTCCCTTGCCCGCCGATTCCTCTGATGGCTAATCTCATTGAGTCAGCTAATTTTTCTTTTTCTGTCGCCAGGATTCCTATTTCTCCTACTTTTTCAAATACCGGCGGACTTGTTTTTTCAGTAGCATTTTCATCATATATTATCGCATCAAAAGGACAGCACTGCAAACACACGGGAGTGGTTCCACCGCAAAACGTGCAAAAATTTGTAAAGCTTGGTTTTTTGTCTGCATCAAATTCAATTCCAGGACAAATGTTGCAACGCAAACATCTTTTGCACAGATCGTAATTGCGGGAAATTTTACGAATTTTCTTTTTGTTTTCAACTTCCTGAATACACAACCCTTCCAGAATCATGGTTGTATACACACCTTTTTCAGCTTCTTCCAAAGATTCAACCAGAGCCTTCTCCACTTCCTTTAAATTATAGGAGTCCACCACAACCATTCTTCCGCCTTCGGCTTCAACAGCGCGTTTCAGGCTGAAGGTATTCGGAACTCCAGCCAGATTAGTTTTGCTGCTTGGAGCCGGTTGTCCGCCTGTCATTGCAGTAATTGAATTGTCAAGAATCACTTTGATCCCGGCAGTATGCCTGAAAATTGCGTTCCTTGTCGAGTCAAGTCCCGTATGGCATTCGCATGAATCGCCAATAAGACTAATGGTTTTAGACGCATACTCAGGCCTTGATAAAACAAATCCCTGCCTCAGTGAATCGGAAGCGCCCATGCAGCAGACCGTATCCAGTGAGTTGAGAAAATGTAATAGCGTTGAACAACCGATATCGCCAAAAACTGCATAAAGTTTTTTCTTCTTTTTTAATTTATCAATGCATAATGCAAACGTTCTGTAGGGGCAACCTGGGCAAATTGATGGAGGTCTGCTGACCGCCTTTATTGCAAATTCCTGCTTCCTAATTTTATAATTTAAATCAATATGTTTTGAGAGTTGTCCGATAATCATTTCGGGTGTCCAGTCGGTAATCACGCTGTTCTCTTCCTTACCAACGACAGGGATGGATAAAAGGCGTAGCTGGTTTTCAAGGTAACGATCACCATCTTCAAAAACAAATATCTTACCTTTGATTCCTGATGTAAATTTTTTAATTCTTTCTTTAGGCAAAGGGTATGTCATGCCGAGGGAAAGGATTGAAGGGTTTCTGTTAATATTTTTTAAGGCTTCTCTTACGATAATATCACTTTC
>JBDRTM010000366.1:0-6209 GCA_043824065.1 Planctomycetota bacterium
ACTCCGGGCACTTCTTCAATCCAACCGATCCACCAGCCATTGTCCTGCTTGGTCAGAGCCGTATATACCCTGTTCATAATCGCACCATCGCCTTCCATCTATTTCCAAAATACGCCCCAGCTATCCGCATACATCTTAAAACAACAGACCGCAGAAGTCAAGAAACTACTCTTATATAGTGTTGATGAACCACTCAGAATTAATAAAGAAACCCGGCTATTGTTTTACGAGAACTACCATCCATCGTAAGCTTTAGATTATCAGATTGTAATCTGTTTGTCATGAAGTTTTCTGTGTTTATTTTTGCCACAGACGACGGAGAACAGAAGACAGATGATAGACGTAGCAGTTTTTAGTTCTTGGTTTTGAGCTTTAAGTTGTTTCGAGGTACGAGTATCAAGAATTGAGCAAGTTAGCCTATCCTTGACACCCTATACACTTTTCTATGAGCAGCCCATTGAATTGCCGCAGTTGTAACATTTATAACAGGAGCCATTGCGGACGGTGATTGAGCCGCAAACATCGCAGGCGGGGGCATCATCCGGGAAATGGGCAAACTGGGCGTTAAACTGCTCTAAAAGCTTCGCTTCAGCTTGTAATGACCCGGATGTCTCAGCAATTGCTGAGCCGACCAGAACGCCGATTCGATTGGCAGGGTCGGTGGATATGTTTGTTGGAGTTAAAGAGGGCTGCTTAGCTCCTATTGAAGTTGAAAGAGCTGGTTTTTCGGGAGCGACTGCATCTGCTTTGACTTTTGTTCCGGCTTTTGCCTCGGCGATTTTTTTTGCGAGGTCCTTGGTCTTCTCAACCACTTCTCTGGCGGTCGTTGTATTTTTGTTATCCGCTGCGCCAGACACCGCCGCTCTATTGGGGGTATTCTTGTCGGCGTAGCCGGGTATAAACTGACAGCCGAGCCAGCAGAAGATATAATCAATCAGGCTTTTTGCAAATGGAATGTCCCTATTCGAGGTCATACCCGAGGGCTCAAATCGTGCGTGGCGGAATTTGTCCACGAGCGTGATTAAAGGCACGCCATACTGCAATGCCATCGAAGTACAGGTGCCTATGACATCCATAAGGCCCCCGACGGTGCTGCCCTCCTTGGCCATAGTGATGAACAGCTCACCAGGCTGACCGTCCTCATACAGCCCCACCGTCAGGTAGCCTTCATGTGCTGCGACGGAGAATTTGTGGGTTATACTTTGTCTGGTATCCGGCAGGCGACGTCTGAACGGCCGGGCCGGCGGGGAGGCCTCAGCGGCGGCTTTGGCCTTGGTATCCTTGTGCTTTTTGGTAGAGACCGGCTGAAGCTTCTTCGAGCCATCGCGATAGATTGCAACGGCCTTTAACCCGAGCTTCCATCCTTCTATATAAGCGACAGCAATATCTTCGGTTGTGCTTTCATTGGGCATATTGATTGTTTTGCTTATGGCGCCGGATATGAAGGGCTGGACGGCGGCCATCATTTTCAGATGCGCCATATAATTGATACAGCGTTTACCATTACGCGGCTTAAAAGCACAATCGAAGACCGGCAAATGGTCCGGATTAAGCTCTTTCGCCCCCTCGATAGTTTCATTTTCATCTATGTATTCGCAGATGGATTTGACCTCATCGGCGCTGTAGCCGAGCCGTTCAAGAACCATGGGCACGGTCTTGTTGACGAGCTTGAGCATTCCGCCGCCGGCCAATAATTTGTACTTAACTAATGCAATATCCGGCTCAATGCCGGTGGTATCACAATCCATCATAAAACCGATAGTTCCCGTCGGTGCAAGAACGGTAGCCTGAGCGTTACGGAAGCCGACCCTGGAGCCGTCGTCAAAGTCCTGGTCCCAGGCATCCTTGGCAGCGTTGCGCAAATAGTCCGGACAATGGGACTCCGGAATATCATAAGCGTGCCGGCGATGCATATTTATAACCTTAAGCATCGCATCGCGGTTGTTGCTGAATTGCTCAAAAGGCCCCTTCATCTCAGCCATTTCGGCACTGGCTGCATAAGCGGTGCCGGTCATTACAGCACTGATTGCGCCGGCGATAGCCCTGGCCTGGTCGGAATCATAGGGCAGCGCCAGACTCATCATAAGAGACCCGAGATTGGCAAAACCGAGACCGAGCGGGCGGAACAAATGACTGTTTACCGCAATTGCCTTGTCGGGATAGCTTCCGTTATCGACGAAAATCTCCTGAGCAATGATGAAGAGGCGAATGGCCCTTTTGAAGCTTTCAATTTCGAAAGAGCCGTCGTCTTTTTGGAACTTCATAAGATTCAGTGAAGCCAGATTGCAGGCCGAATCATCAATGAACATATATTCACTACACGGATTCGAGGCGTTAATGGGCCCGGAGCTCGGGCAGGTGTGCCAGCGGTTGATTGTACTGTGGTACTGCAGGCCCGGGTCGCCGCAAATTCTTGTACCTTCGGCAATCAGCTCCATCAGCTCACGTGCCGAATGCTCCCCTATCTTCTCGCCTGTTGTTACGGTATAGGTAGCCCAGGTGTCATCTTTTTCCACGGCCTGCATGAACTCATCCGTTATACGTACAGAAAGATTGGAATTCTGAAACATTACGCTGTTGTATGCCTCGTTATTGTGGTCCCCATCGTAGCCGGCCTCGATAAGCGCCCAGGCTTTTTTCTCTTCCTCGGTCTTGCAGGTAATGAATTCCTTAATATCAGGATGGTCAACCTTTAGCGACTGCATTTTTGCGGCGCGCCGGGTTTTTCCTCCGGATTTAATTACAGCCGCTATCTGGTCATAGACCCTCATAAAGCTCAAAGGCCCTGATGGTTTGCCTCCGCCGGACAATTTTTCTTTACTGCTCCGCAGCGTGGAAAGGTCGGTTCCTGTTCCCGAGCCATGCTTGAAGAGCATTGCTTCGCTTGTCGCTAAGCGCATTATATCCTGCATCGAGTCCTTAACCGACTGGATAAAACAGGCTGACGCCTGCGGATATTCGTAACTATTTTCACAGGCAACGGCTTCTCTTTGCTGCGGTTCCCAATGGAAATTGTGTTTGCCGCCGGCAACGCCATAGACATCCAAAAGGCCCACATTGAACCATACGGGCGAATTAAATGCTCCGTATTGATTGACGCAGAGCCAGGTCAGCTCGTTGTAGAAAACCTCGGCATCTTCGTTAGTGGCGAAGTATCCGTCTTTTTTGCCCCTCTCGGCAATCGCTTTGCAAACCCGATGTACAAGCTGTTTTACTGAATTTTCCCTCTGGCCGGTCTCGATATCACCGAAAAAGTATTTGCTGGCCACGACCTTTGTTGCCAACTGAGTCCAGGAGGCTGGGACTTCGATATTGTCCTGTTCAAAGATTGTCTGTCCGCTCTCGTCGGTAATTTTTGCCGAACGTGTTTGCCATTTGAGCTGCTCAAAGGGATGTACGCCCGGAGTCGAAAAGAAATGCTCTATCTTCAAACCCCTTGATTTGGCTGGGTTTACAGCCGTTTCCGGCTGCGATGGCTTCGTTGTGAAAGGATTCTCAGGGTCGAATTTATACGACATTTAACGCCTCCCTGCGAAAAAAAGACCACAATATATAGAAAAATGACCGGGAATTAAGCCAGATATAGTGGTAAAACCCGTAAAAACAGTATCGGCAAACTAATGATAATTTGGTAAAGTGTAAAGGGCAAAGTTGGAAATTTTTGGATAAATTTTTCGGTGTCGCTCTTAGTCCTTATAGTTACTGAATCTATGAAGAAAAAAAAATTTTACATAGGGGTAATCTGTTTTTAGATAACTCCACAATGATGTTAAGATAAAGATATGTCGGGCAAAACAAACTGCAAATTTGAAGCGATTCGTGAAAAAATAAAGAGCTTTCCGACGGGGCCTGGGCTTTATTTTATGAAGGACGCGGCGGATAAAGTGCTTTACATCGGCAAGGCCAAAAACCTGCGCTCGCGAGCGGCCAGCTATTTTCAGCCGGGCGGCGACCTGACCACATCACGTGGGCCTAAAATCGCTGAAATGCTCGGCAAAGTCGAAACCGTTGACTTTCTCGAAAGTCCGAACGAAGTGGATGCAGTGCTCAAAGAAGCCCGTTTGGTTAAAGATATTCGTCCGCCTTACAATACGGACCTTGTCGATGACAAGACGTTCCCATATCTGGAAATCACCAGCAGCGAAGATTTTCCGGGCGTCTATATCACCCGGAAACCCCGGCCACAGGGCAGCAGATTGTTCGGGCCTTTTGCCGGTGCAAAGGACCTGCGGGGGGTTCTGGTGGTACTACAGAAGATATTCAAGTTTCGCACCTGTAAGCTGAATATCAGAGAAGACGACCGGAAGCGCAGATTCTTTCGGCCTTGTCTTTTGTACAGCATAAAGCAGTGCGTCGCTCCGTGTGCAGCCAGAATTGACAATCGCGAGTACAAAAAAATCGTTACAGACCTTGTAAAATTCCTGCGGTCGAAGCGCTCAACTATCCTGCGGCAGTTAAGAAAACAAATGGCAGAGGCATCTGAGGCGTTCGAATACGAGAAAGCCGCAATGTTTCGCGACCGTATTCGGCTGATTGAACGTCTCGACCGGCGGGGCAGGCCCGATGAAGACGTTCAGCCGGAGGTCTTTGCCGCCGACCCTACCGAAGCCCTCATACAGCTACGAAAATTGCTGCAGAGGCCTGAGCCTGTCCGGATTATCGAAGGGATTGACGTTGCGAATATCGCAGGGGCCGAGGCGGTCGGCTCGTTAGTTAAATTCATCGACGGCAGGCCTTTTAAGAGCGGCTATCGAAGGTTCAAAATCAAAACAGTCAAAGGTATCGACGATTATGCAATGATTGCCGAAGTGGTCAAACGCAGATACAAATACGCCTTGCGGGGTGAAGAACTCTGGCCCGACCTTGTTCTAATTGACGGCGGGCTGGGTCATCTGAGGGCTGCTGAAAAGGCATTGAGAGAAATGAAGGCGCCGGCCATAACAATTGCCTCGATAGCCAAGAAAGAAGAGGATATTTACCTGCAGGGTAAAAATAAACCGTTGAAGCTGCCCGCCCGTTCGCCTGCCCGCAAGCTGCTGCAATACGTTAGAGATGAGGCCCACCGGTTCGCCCAGCACTATCATCACATCCTGCGAGGCAAAAAAATGCTGAGTAAAAAATCCTGACTATGCGCGGTGACACCAATCATAAAAAGTATATGCGATGTTATTAGAAAACCTGCCAATAAATCTGGAAAAAACCCCGTGTAAAACACGGGGCTAAATATTTTTAAAGTGGTGACTCATGATTATATCCACTTATTTCAAATAATTTACGTGAGTTATAGCAACCTAACGCCGCGGCTAACCGGCGGCCTTCAGGCCGTCCGAGTTGAGCCGCATGTTCGATACAGTTTCAGTTGCTGCCAGTTCACGAAATGGCCGTCCATGTAGCTACGATATCTTCAGCATCCGCGCGTTTTATGAATCACTGGTCGGTCCATTCAACATGCACGTTATCCTCACGCATTCCACACACAACGATTACGCGCGGGTCGTCAGGGTAGTATTCTTCTTTGTATCGAGCTAAATCGGCGAGTATTGCCTCGTGGTCACTGGTTATGAACTCGTTCCACAAGGCCGGATTTGATTCCTCAAGTCTGTTAAGGATTACCTGGTAATTTCGATACGCATCATCATTGCCGAGCGATTTGTTCCACGCGACATGAACAAACAATAGAGCGGCGTGAGCCGCCTCGCTTGACGGAACCGAATCCGGCGACTTCAGCAACGTCATCGCTATATCTTTCACTATTGCCGACAGCTTCTGCATGATTAACTGACTCCACCACTCATTTTCATATTGCAAAGCAATGTATCTTCACTTCCAGCGATCGAACTATGTATATATGGTTTCCGTATAAAACACCTGACCTCTCGGAGTGTCAGTATAACAGCCCTTTGTCCAAAGTCCATAAGTAATCCCTTGGAAACGACTTAGGCCAGTTCTCCTTTTTATTAGGGGTCTTATAAGGTTTGCGTATAAGAACCCAACATCAAATACCCATCTCTTAAATTTGCAATTCACTTTATAACACATTCAAGGTTGCAATGCAAGTGGACAATATCTGTTGCGGAAAACGAAAATCGACGATGTCACCCCTGCCCCTGCTTTCGCAGGGGTAAACTTGTCCCCGCGAAAGCGGGGAGCAGGGGTCCAGAGCGAAAAACTGGATTCCCGCTTCCGCGGGAATGACAAATACTGTTTCC
>JBDRTM010000367.1:0-6307 GCA_043824065.1 Planctomycetota bacterium
TGTTGAAAAAAGTAAAGTATCCGATGAGCTTTTCAACCAGCTAAAACACCTTGGTCAGGAATCATCGCTGACAATAACCGGCACCGTTCGGGCGGACGAAAGAAGCGTCGGCGGCTACGAATTAGCGGTAACCGATGCAAAAGTTATCTCGCCGGCGGATGGTTATCCTATCACGCCGAAATCGCACGGCGTCGATTTTCTCCTCAAGCATCGTCACCTGCACTTTCGCTCGCAGCGGCAGTGGTGTATCGGAAAGATTCGCCATACCGTTATTGATGCAATCCGCAGATTTTTTAATGACAACGGTTTTATTCTAATCGACACGCCGATCCTCACAGCCACAGCCGGTGAAGAAGAACAAACGCTCTTTGAGGTCGACTATTTCGGTGCCCCCCTGTACCTGACCCAGACCGGCCAGCTGCATCTCGAATCAGCGGCGATGAGCTTCGGTAAGGTCTATTGCTTTGGGCCGACCTTCAGGGCGGAAAAGAGCAAGACCCGAAGGCATCTGACCGAGTTCTGGATGGTCGAGCCGGAAGTGGCGTTCATCGACCTTGACGGCCTGCTCGAATTAGCTGAAACTTTCGTCTCCTTTATAATCGCACAAGTCCTGCAAAATAACAAAAGCGAGCTTGAAACTTTAGACGCCGACATTACATCACTTGAAAAAATCAAACCGCCTTTTTACAGATTAACTTATACCGAGGTGGTTGACATCCTGAGAAGCCAGAGGACACGGGATTTTCTCGCCGGGCAGCTAAAGGAGCTGCAAACCCAAAAGCAGCAATTGGAAACTAAAATCAGCGAGCTTGAAAAGCAGCAGGCCGGCCAAATAAAACAGTGGCAGAAAGATAAAATCGCTGCTGAGCTGATTGAATTGCGCAGTGAACTTGCCGAGACGAATACAAAAATCGAAAACAATCCCAAACACGCCGAATTAGCTGGGGAATTTCGGTGGGGCAAAGACCTCGGCGGCTCGGACGAGACCATCATTTCACAAATGCACGACAAACCGGTCTTTGTTACGCACTATCCCAAAGAGGCCAAGGCCTTTTATATGAAGGCCGACAGGGACAATGAAAAGGTGGTTTTGAATTTCGATGTGCTTGCCCCCGCCGGCTTCGGCGAAATCATCGGCGGCTCAATGAGGGAAGACGACCACGACCTGCTGGTCGCGCGAATCGGCGAACAGGACCTGGATATCGAAAATTATAAGTGGTATCTGGATTTGCGAAAATACGGCTCAGTGCCCCACGGCGGCTTCGGACTCGGCGTCGAAAGAACCATTGCCTGGCTGACCGCCCAAAAACATATCCGGCAGTGTATCCCATTCCCAAGAATGATGGACAAAGTTTACATCTGACGGCGATGTTTCATCCCGCCACGCTGGAATTTGAAGGGAGTTTTGTGGAGTTGCACGACCTCTTATATCAATTCTATTTATTGATTGCCGATTACCTTACTCTGTCATTCCTGCGAAAGCAGGAATCCAGTCCTTCCCATTTTGTATAATGTATAATTTTTTTCGGCAATTTTTAACTATAATTGGTATTAGTCTCGCGGCCAAAGCAGACAAAAGAAATACTTACGATACATAAAAATAAGAGCCTGGGCGTTTGATATGTATATCAAACGCCCAGGTAAGTTTAAATCGATAGCTATCTCAGCTAATCGACCTTGAACCACTCTTCAGTCAATGAATTATCCTGCAGCCAGTTTTCTTCCAGCAATGCCAAATCAGCTTCATCGACCCGGCAGTCCCCGTTGAGGTCCCCTGCCAAGGGCACATAGTCCGGCAGTGAATGGGCTGCTTGGCAACTGTCACTATACACGTTGATTGTGACCGTGTCCGAACCGGAGTATTCACCATCGGAGGCCTCTAACTGCAAGACATACTCGCCCAGGGCTGTTAGGGTAATACTCGTATCCTCGGCAGTCGCTGTCTCTATAACGGCAGCCCCTTCATTGGGTTCACTAATCACCGTCCACTGCACAGTGTAGGGACTTATCGCACCATCGTCAGTAACGGCCGCGTCCAGATTCCCGGCCCTGGAATCCCCTTCCAGCCAGGTTGCTATATCCGCACCGGCGTCCACTTCGGGAGGCATATTATCCGCAAAAAAACCAAAGATAGGACCATAGACCGGATCATTATCGCTGCCGATATAGGAATCGATTGCCCAATAGTACCATGTCTTTGGTTTGGTTTGCACGATAACGGAAGTCACGCTCTGGTTGTTGACGACCTTGATGGCCTCCGGGTCTAAAAACAGTTGCAGAGCTTGCAGGTCGTCGGTAAAGTAAACGTCAACAGATACCGGCTGACCGGGCACAGACGCATCGGGCAAAGTCCAGCTCAGCTCCACCTCGCCGGGTGATACTGAACTACCGTCAACCGGATTCGGATTAAGCAGTGACATAGCCGTCAACGTAGTTTTGCCTTCATTCGTGACATTATAATCCAGGAGCAGCGTGCCTTTACCGTCATAGGCGGTAATCCAGCCGTCGTCGATGTAGGTTTGAATTGTTGTGGTATCATCGCCGGCAAGGATCAGTGTGCCTATGGTAATATCCATTGAGCCGGAGTCGGAGGTCATACGGAGATCGGATGCATTGATAGTGCCGCCGTAGAGGCTCACCGAGCCGGTGCCGGTCTGGCCGGGTATCACCAGGTTGCCGCTTAGCTCGATAGTACCGCCTGTCATATTGAGCGTACCGGTGCCACCCCAGCCGATCTGCAATCCCCCGGTGGAAAATAAGCCGCCGCTCATATTCAGGATGCCGTGGCCGGCGGAACTATCCACACCGATGTAGGCCCCATCTGCCGAAAGTGACCCGCCGCTAATATCCAGGTTTGTGGTGGCGTTGGAATTGCCGACCCTCAGTGTAGAGCATTGGGCGGTAATACCAGCCTGGATCTCGCAATGTGTGTTATCCGGCTGATCGATTGAAACGCTATCGGCAATGGTCGGGACGGTATCGGGACTCCAGTTGGCTGATGTGCTCCAGAGATGGTCGATCCCGCCGTCGTCCCAGTATATCATCGCCGAGGCACTGTCGAGCAAAAACAGCGGCAGGACAAAAGAAATCAAACAGGTCATTTTCTTAAACATTGTATTTCTCCTTAAAAATCGTGGTTTAGTTTTCGTAACAAGGGAAATTAGAAATAACAATTTTTTAGACATGATACATCCTCCTACAAAAAAGGTTACAATAACAACGACTGTGCTTTAGCCACGCACCAAAACACCATTGTCCTTAATCAACACTACTCTTTTGGTCTTGACTCTACCTCCTTCCTTCAGGAAAAACTGAAAAACGCCATCGACTCAAAAAACCCAAATCACAAACCTTGTCTTGTTTACTTATACCATATCAGCTACCTCCTCGTCAAGCCAAATTCTTTAAAATGGACTACGCATTTTCTTGATAATAAACGAAAAATTTTAAAGACCTTTGTTTAAAGAAGCCCAGAAACATTCATGAAGAAGAACTTCGTCTTTTAAGGTTGGAGAAAAAAATATCGTGATATATAAACAAAAAGTGACAAAGTGCCGCCCCGGCAGGGAGGTTTTACCTCTGTAGGGGGCTGGTTGCCAAGGACTAAATTTGATTACAGGGGGGCAATATAGTCCATAAAAAATATTTGCACATTCGTCGATTTTTTGTACAGTGTTAGTCGAATCCACTTGATTGTTTTTTGTTAGGAGGTCAATTATGAGAAAGAGAATTCTTGGTTCAGTAACTCTAACCCTGCCGGTGCTGGCATTGATGACTGTCGTCTTTGCTTATCTGGCTCCAGCGGCTGAGCGTAACCAGTCCAGCTCTCCGCTGGGCAGTGAGCGTGCCAGAGCTGCTAAACCGGACAATCCCGGCAAGCTGCGCATCATCGCGTTCGGTGCACACCCGGACGACTGCGAGATTAGGGCCGGAGGCGTGGCGGCAATGTGGGCTGCACAGGGTCATCACGTCAAATTTGTCTCGACGACCAACGGCGATATCGGCCACTGGAAAATGGCCGGCGGGCCGTTAGCTAAACGACGGACAGAAGAAGTACAAAAGGCGGCGAAGATTTTTGGCATCGAGACCGAAGTGCTGGACATTCACGATGGCGAGCTTATGCCGACCCTCGAAAACCGCAAAACTTTTGTAAAGCTCATCCGCGAATGGAAAGCCGATATTGTCCTTGGGCCTCGTACGAACGACTACCATCCGGACCACCGTTACACGGGGGTCCTTGTTCAGGATGCAGCATATATGGTAATCTGTCCGTTCATCTGCCCGGATGTCCCGCACTTAAAAACGAATCCGGTTTTCCTGTACTTCTCGGACAGCTTCCAGAAACCGAATCCGTTTGAGCCGGACTTGGTGGTTGCAATTGACGACGTCATCGAGAAGAAGCTGGATGCTATTGCAGTTATCGAATCTCAGTTTGTCGAGGGCGGCGTTTCCGGCAACGAATCAATGATCCCGAAAAACGAAACCGAGCGTGCCGCAGCTCACCGCAGGGTTCGCGCGAGCTTTCGCCGTCGATTTGAGTCAACCGCCAACAAGTACCGGGCGAAACTAATCGAGACCTACGGCAAAAGAAAAGGCAAACAGGTGCGCTGTGCCGAGGCGTTCGAGGTCTGCGAATACGGACGCCGGCCCTCCGCCGCTGAACTCAAAAAGCTCTTCCCGTTCTTCGAACGATAAGAAAATTTTGGCGGGAATTGCAGATTTAAAAGGTAGGGTGCGATATTTCGCACCACTTTGACTTATTTTAATCGTACGTTTGTCATCCTGAGCGAAGCGCAGCGCAGTCGAAGGATCTATTAATTAAAACGCCGACGTAGTCGGCCACAACCGGCGAGCGACGAGCAACGCAATACGAAATACGAATTGTCATTGCCAGGCCTGCCTTTTAGAGGGTAGGGTGCGATATTTCGCACCACTTTGACTGAAGTATCTCGTGACACTGACCAGACACATATCTGCCAAAATACACTCAATCATTTCCCATTCCCTTCATTATGTTTTTACAATTTATTTTAATACAAATTAATAAAACGTCACTAAACGCTACTCGGTCGGCTCTGAACGACAAACGAGCAACCTGGCCGTCTCCTCGCGCACCCTCTCCAGAGTAATACCCAGTTCAGTCAGTATCTGGAATCCAGCACCTTGACCTGCAAGGAGTATCCCGGCAAGCAGGTGCTCTGTCCCGATGTATGTATGGCCCCGCTCGGTTGCCTGTTCATAAGCGCACTGAATGACCTTGTCGATATCTTCAGAGAGTTTGGCTTTACCAGTACCTCCTCCATTCGATGGTTTAGACAATTGCTCGTAGTGCTGACGGAATTTTGATGAGTCTAAGCCAAGATTTTCAAGAACCCTCGCACCAAGGCAATCCTCTACAGAAACAATCCCAAACAGGATGTGCTCGGTATCAACAAGGTCCGCCCCATCTTCACACGCTTGTTTTTCCGCACGCTTCAATACGGTCTGGGCACGCGGCATCCAGGGTAACTTGCTTCCACTGGTAATTTTCCTGATGGCAGCTTTTGTACGATTAACGAAGGAAACATCGCTCATTTTCTTACCTCCTATTTCAGTATAGACCTTCTTCGATTCCAGCCAGGCATCAACATCAGCCCGGTCAAATTTAATATTCTTAGCGCTTATCCGCATATACGGCGGGCAATCACCGCTGGCGATGTACTTGTAAATCGTCCGCTTCGAATCGCCTAAATAAGCCGCCAAATCTTCTATTGACATTAACTGCATAGCACAATATCCTCACTAATATGCAGCAATATATCACTATATGCATACAAATGCAACAATATTCTGGAAAATTTTTAATTTTTTTCAGTAATCTCTGCTTGGCGGAGGTGTTAGAATCTCAAGCACTTGCTGAAGAAATATACAAAAAAAATAGCAAATGAATATAAAAAGCTCTAAAAATCGCATCAACTCAGACGGGTAAATCCGCTGCGCTCCTTTACCAGCCGGTTATCTGTAGCGTTCCGGTCGGGATGACCCGGCTTCGAACTCTAACGCAGCTGTTTCGTCAATGCAAGATCGTGGAATTTCTTGAAAAAAATGGAAAAAGTGAACTTTTTAGTTGACAACGCGTATAGTGTACGCTATACTTTATAAGTGGCAAGTGAACGAAGATTCAATCAAGTCAAAAAGAGGCTTGAAAAGAAAGGGTATAAATTAACAAGAATCTCAAGTTCTCACCATATTTTTACGAAAAAAGGTTCATCGCTAATAAGTATCCCTGTTCATGGTGGAAAGGTTAAGGCGTTTTATGTCAGACAAA
>JBDRTM010000368.1:0-2496 GCA_043824065.1 Planctomycetota bacterium
GGGCAGATATTGAAAAGAATGTAGCGAGTATGAGGATTATTATCGGTCGTTTTGTTTAAAGTTGCTTGTTACAAATAACGGGTGTTTTGGTGTGTGGCCAAAGCACGGTTATTTTAACTTTTTTTTGAAGGAGGATTATTATGTGTAGAAAATTGATTTATCTAATTTCTTTTGTGTTGGTGCTGGGCCTGGTCGGCAGTGCTTCGGCTGCACTGCCGCAGGGATGGATGAGCCAGGACATCAACACCACCGGCGGTAGTGCTGATGAGAGCGGCGGCACGTGGACCGTTAGCGGTGACGGAGCCGACATCTGGGGCACCTCGGACGCCTTCCACTACGCGTATGTGCCACTTTCCGGCGACGGTATGATAGTCGCACGCGTCGTCGACAACGGCACCGGCTCGAACGCCTGGGCCAAGGGAGGCGTGATGATTCGTGAGACACTCGAAGCGGACTCCAAACACGCAATGATGATTGTGACCGGCGGCAACGGCGGTGGTGCCGCCTTCCAGTGGCGGCCGACCACTGGCAGCAGTTCGGTTTCGTCCCACGACCCATCTCCAACTGTATCGCCGCCGTGGTGGGTCAAGATAGTCCGTGAGGGCGATGACTTTTCAGGCTTCCTTTCGCAGGACGGTGTTGAATGGACACAGCAGGGTAGCCCAACGACCATCCAGATGGAGAATGACATTAACATCGGCGTGTGTGTTACGTCGCACGCGAGCGGCGAGGTGCGCGCGTACACGTTCGACAACGTGAGTACGGAACTGCCAAAAATGGCCCTTAGACCTGAGCCGGCTGATGGTGCCGTATATCCGGACACATGGGTCAATCTTGCCTGGTCACCGGGAGCTACGGCGGTCTCGCATGATGTGTATTTTAGCGATAATTTTGACTACGTTAACGACAGGGCCCCCGAAGCGTTCCAGGGCAACCAGCCCGCGACGTTTTTTGTTATTGGTTTTCCCGGATTTCCTTATCCGGACGGTCTTGTGCCGGGCACGACATACTACTGGCGGGTCGATGAGCTCGAGGCTGACGGTACTACGAAATACGAAGCCAAAGTCTGGAGCTTTATGGTTCCACCCAGGAAGGCCTATAATCCCGCTCCGGCTGATGGCGCCTCGTTCATTGCCCCAGATACAACCCTTAGCTGGGATATTGGTTTCGGTGCGAAATTACACACCGTATATTTCGGCGACAACTTTGACGATGTGAACAATGCAACCGGAGGACTCCCACAGGGAATTACAACCTATACGCCAGGCACTCTTGAATTAGAGAAGACTTACTACTGGCGTGTCGATGAGTTTGATGCAATTACCACGCATAAAGGCGATGTCTGGAGCTTAACGACAACTCTGCCCGGCTTGGGCACGATCATGTCTGAGCGATGGGAGAACATTCAGACTACTGATTTGAACACCCTAAAGAGTAGTCCGAAGTTCCCGCACAGCCCTGATGTGACCGAGCTTGTGACGAAGTTTGAGTGGAACGGCCCGGACATCGACAACTATGGAGGCAGAATTCATGGCTGGGTCTACGCGCCGGCCACAGGCTACTATACGTTATGGCTCTGCACCGACGACCAGGGTGAGCTATGGCTGAGCACTGATGACGACCCGGGCAACGTGGTGCTGGTCGCTTCTGAGAGCAGCTGGTCGCCCGCTAACTCGTGGGGAAGAGGCGAGGAGCAATCCGAGCTTATCTCATTAACAGGCGGCAACAAGTACTACATTATGGCACTGTGGAAGGAAGGCGGCGGTGGAGACCACTGTCAGGTGGCCTGGCAAGGTCCTGGCATCCCCGAACGCACTATAATTCCAGGCACAAATCTGTCAGTATTTAAGCCCATTCAGGCCTATGGTGCGAACCCAAGTAATCGTGCCGTCGATGTGAAGCAGACTACTACTCTTAGCTGGAAACCGGGAGATTATGCCGCTTCGCACCAGGTCTATTTCGGCACCGACGCAGAAGCTGTGAAAAACGCAAATACAGGTTCACCTGAATACAAAGGCACCAGGAACCTTGGTTCTGAGAGTTATGACCCCGGAAAGCTTGAGTGGGATACTACTTACTACTGGCGTATTGATGAGGTCAATAACGCCAATCCCGACAGTCCGTGGACAGGCAACCTTTGGAGCTTTACGACAGCCAACTTCCTTGTCGTGGACGATTTTGAGTCCTACAATGACCTTGACCCCGATGACCCCGAGAGCAACAGGATATTTAACGCGTGGTTGGACGGATACGGCATCCCGACAAACGGCTCTATCGTTGGTTATGAGAATCCTCCTTTTGCCGAGCAAACTATCGTTCACAGTGGCAGCCAGTCGATGCCGCTTTCCTACGACAACAGTGTTGGGTACTCTGAGGCGACTTTGACATTGACTTATCCGCGTGACTGGACCGAAAAAGGTGTCAACACGCTGACAATTTGGTTCAGGGGCGATTCGGCTAACGCTGCTGAGACATTGTATGTTGCTCTCAATGGCA
>JBDRTM010000369.1:0-12571 GCA_043824065.1 Planctomycetota bacterium
TACCGCTGACCCTCATAGAAACGCCTCGAACTGTTAACCGACAATTGGCTAATCACTCACCATTTTACAAGCATCGAGTATCGCTTGTCCGCCGTAGCTTCAGCGAAGGCGGAAGCATCGGGCCCGCCATAGAGGGACTTCCGTTTCGCTCCAGCATCGAGCCTGCCATAGGCGGACTTCCGTTTCGCTCCAGCATCGAGCCCGCCATAGAGGGACTTCCGCTTCGCTCCAGCATCGAGCCTGCCATAAGCGGACTTCCGCTTCGCTCCAGTATCGAGCCCGCCATAGGCGGACTTCCGCTTCGCTCCAGCATCGAGCCCGCCATAGAGGGACTTCCGTTTCGCTCCAGCATCGAGCCTGCCATAAGCGGACTTCCGTTTCGCTCCAGCATCGAGCTAATCTTCGTCATTGTCCGTCGAGACGTACTCGCGCTGTCCCTCACTTACATAAGCCGGCTCCGACGAGCTCTCGCTTTCCGATTCCTCCTGCTCATTCTCCGCCTCCATCTGCTCACGGACACGCTCATACTCCTCCAACGTCATCGTAATTTCACGTGCCTGGCTGCCCTTATATTCGCCGAGTATTCCCGCCCCGGCCATCATCTCGATTATACGCGAAGCCCTGGCATAGCCGACACTCAGTCTTCGCTGAAGCAGCGACACACTACCACGCCCTGTTTCCAGAATAATCCGAACCGCATCGTCGAACAGCTCGTCTTTTATCATTTCAGACGCGTCCAGCTTCTTGAGCCGGGTCAGCTCAGGATGGAATTGCGGCTCGGCAACATCCTTAAGGTGCTTAACAATTCGCTTTATCTCCATCTCATCGACGAAAGTTCCCTGAGCACGGATCAAATCACTCGTGCCGGGTTTTAGAAACAGCATATCACCCTCGCCGAGCAGCGTTTCCGCTCCGTTCTGGTCAAGGATAATTCGGCTGTCCATCCTCGCTGCAACACGGAAACCAACCCTGGTCGGCATATTTGATTTTATCAGCCCGGTAACAACCGTCGCCTGGGGCCGCTGAGTAGCTAAAATAATATGAATACCGACCGCCCGGCTCTTCTGGGCAAGACGAACAATATAAGCTTCTATCTCCTTCGGTGCCGTCATCATCAAATCCGCAAGCTCATCGATTACTATCACAATATACTGCAGTCTCTTCGGAATCTTCGCCTCTTCCTCGGCGCTGCTCGGATTAAACCGCTTAATGACCTCCTCGGCACCGAGCTTGTTATACTCAGCGACATTCTTGACCCTCGCCTCGGACAGCAGAGCATAACGCTCATCCATCTTCACAGTGGCCCATTCAAGTATCTGAACAGCCGTCTGGGTCTCAGTAACTATCGGACACATCAGGTGCGGAATAGTATTGAATGCCGTC
Source organism: Planctomycetota bacterium (assembly GCA_043824065.1). Lineage (GTDB taxonomy): Bacteria > Planctomycetota > Phycisphaerae > Sedimentisphaerales > Anaerobacaceae > NIOZ-UU13. Next base: position 1,384 of record JBDRTM010000369.1, read on the forward strand.
ATCTCGACCATCTTAGGGTCAATCAAAATCATCTTTACCTCGTCCGGCCGTTTCGTGAGCAATATACCCGTAATGACACTGTTTATACACACACTCTTACCCGAGCCGGTCGTGCCGGCGATAAGCAAATGCGGCATCTTGGTAAGGTCCGAAACGAGTGCTTCTCCGGAAGAATCCTTGCCTAAGAACAGCGGTATCTGCATCTTATGCGGCCTGCTGCCCGCTAATTCCATCATACTCTTCATACGAACTTTTTCTTTCTCGCTGTTTGGTACCTCAATGCCTATCGTATGCTTACCCGGCAGGGGGGCCACAACCCGAACCGCCCCGACACCCAGCGCACGAGCCATATCGTTTGCCAGCGCCGCTATCTGGCTGACCTTCACGCCAGCCGCAAGCTCCAGCTCAAACATTGTTATGACCGGGCCTGTCTCGGCTGCAACCACCCGCGCATTGATATTAAACTCCGACAGCAGCCTCTCCAAAGCCATCGCCTTGGCCTTGACGACCTTCTCCTGCACTGCAGCAAAAGTATACTCCGGCTCAGCCAACAACTCCAACGGCGGCAGCTCATAATCCTCGTAGGACCGTTGGAGCACTGACCTTTTGGATATAGGGGGACTCGGAGGGCCCGGTTTTTCATGGCCTAATCGTTTCACTCCCGACCTGTCGGGATTCTCTAAAGGTCTAATCGTGCCAATGTCCGGCAGTCTCGGTGTTTTACTGCTGAGAGTTAATGGCTTTTGCCTGACACTTAGTTTCTGCCATATATCGTTCACCCCTTGTCCGACTATGGCGGATTTTTTTGCAGCCGACCACGCCGGTACAACAGCACCAAATGCCCTTCTGACCCCAAAATCAAACCATCCCAATAACTTCAAAATAAAATTATCCGCTAACAGAAGAAACCCAACTACCCAGATAGCTGAAACTAATATGAACGTTCCCACCGATGCAAAATGGCTTCGCAGAAACTGTGCCGCTCCGATGCCCAACACCCCCCCTGAACCCATAGGGAAGCCAAAGAACCGATAAGGCCATAAGCACTGGAAAGTCATCGAAGCCGCCACGGTCATCAGTCCTAATCCGGTTGCCCGCAAAATCGGCTGGCCTGTCGGCTTATGTGCAAGCCTGGCAACCAGAAAGCAAATTCCCGACACTAATATCACGAACACCCCGGGCCCAATATAATACAGCAAATAGTACGCACAGAATGCTCCTGCCGTGCCGCACCAGTTAGCAGGGGGGCTGTTATGAGGATATACAAACCTGCTCGGCCAATCGCCGATATCAAAACTAAGGCAACTGCACAAAACAACTAAGCACGCACCTATCCCGAGGCACCTTAGCGCTATCCATGCCCCGGAACGCGTTGTTTCGTTTTCGGGCGTCCTTTTGTATGACTTTTTCTTTGTCACGCCTCTTGTTCTCCGTCAAGTCCGATAAATAAAGACACAATGTGCGCAATCAAACCTCGCGTCCACAATTGGACGTAGTAATTTATATCGGCAGCCCTTCGGCCTTTTCTGCACAAATGCTCTCGGCTTTCAATAGAGGTAAAGGAAGAAATAGCTCCGTCTTTGTTTTTTTTCACCCTTGGCTCCCTTGATCAAAATTTATTGATTTTCCAATTTTTTTGTACTATTATTAACTATTGATTTACTGGAAAAATTCATGTTGGATCTTGATAAATTAGAACAGATCAAGCGCATTGCAATAATCGCACTCTTCTCTGATGACGACCTGATGGACTCTCTTGTTCTGAAGGGCGGGAATGCTCTGGATATGATTTATGGCGTAGCGCAACGTGCATCGCCCGGATTATGTATCTGTAGAGGCTACTGCCAAGCCGAGCATAAAGTTGAATACCTTTGATTTTTACTTTGACTATGTCGTAGATAAATGTAAATGCTTACAATCCCTTTGGGAAATATAAATGCCATCTTTTAGAGTATTCTTTCTCTTTTATTTGGTGCATTAAGTAGAAATCGTATTTAAACCCAAATTTCTTCAGTAGAGAGATAGAGCTTTCCCTATAAACGCCTGCTCTTTCTAAATAAAAACCTACTGCTTGATGGTAAGGATAGATGTAGTCAAGTTTTTTCAACGTTGCGGTGAGCTTATTTACGGATACTTTTGGCCGGGCTAATTTGTAAGCCTTGAGAACCTCAAAGACTCCACCGGCATAAATTGGCCTTACTGTTACATCAATCAGAGTTCTTTCGATATCAGTAACCCTGATTTTTTCCTCTTCGGGGCCATTCATTTGAATTACGCCAAGATTGCCTGTATTCTTGCCATTTAAAAGATATATCTTATAATTTTGGTACTCCGTAAAGTTGTTAGATATTCTCGTTGGTCGTCTCAATGCAAAATCAATTCTCTCTTGAGTTAGTGCACCTTCACCTCGAGACTTAGCAGTCTGCTCCTTGTTTACATAAATAGTTTTTGGAACTTGTTCTGTTAGACCGTGCAGGTACATAGCTGTATAGTGCGTAAAATAACAGGCTGGCTGTAGAGTCATCAATAACTCATACAAAGGCGTTTCGCCCCAAACATACTTTATGATCTTCCTGTTTGGGAAGCCAAAACTGACCTTTTTCAGCTTGGTTTCCTGTAGCAAGAACTTTATAAATTCATCGACAGTCATTGCGCGTCGTAGGCGCCAGAAAGCCCTGTTGTCTTCCAAAATTCTGTCGATGTCACTCCTTTTATAAATATTGTATGTTGATTCCTCGAAAGCCTTGATTATATCCGCTTTTGCTATTTTTATTCGTTTTTCTACCATAATTTTAGCCTCTTATTGTACGATTGGTAGTAGTATATATACTACTACCAATCCTTGCAGAGCAATCTGAAAAATTAGTTGAAAAGATCATAACCTCAACCATAGCTGACTCTTATAATCCCAGCCATACTAATGTTTATGACCATACCATCTAGTAAAAACAAAAATCTGGTAAACTATTATTGTAGTATATATACTACTTTAATAATAGTTTACCAGAAAAAACAAGCTATATCACGATAAATTATCAATATAGACCTCAAAAATACATCGTTACCGGACAATTGTCTGTGAAAGTATTAGTAAATTGTTATGATATGTAGTATGTATACTACATATCATGAAACACACGTTATAAATTCCATCGTTATCTGTCGCCGTTCTCACCTTGAAGTCCTATAAAGACCGGCCTTATATGCCGTTCGTAGATGTTCTCTGTTACGTTTTCTGCGATGATATCCTCGTATTTGTCCAGCGCATTCGAAAAGCGTGTTCCCATCTCAGCAGCGACTTTGTACGCAACGTGAAGAAGCTGCCGAAAGTTGATATTGTAATGTTCACAGGATTGCTCGTGTCGCAGGGCCGAGGCAAATCTTTTACCATCCCATTTGTCAACCTCTTGCGCAGTCGGCAGTTTTTCTCTGTCGATATCAATAACTGTTTGATATGGCCCACAAAGCTCATCCATCCGCGAAAGCGCCTTGGCGTACACCTCTTTTGCGATTGATAATCCATCTGGCGCCGCCATCGCCAGGCCGATTAGCTCTTCCAGCCAGGTCGTGCCCGCAGTCTTAATATGCAGCCCGGCATCGAATTTCTTCAGCGCCTTGGCTATTGGCCCATAAATCGAGAACTTGTCAGAAGCCGAGTGAATGCTGAGTTTCAGATTCTCAGGTAAGCCGAATTCTTTGAATGCAAAAGCAATCACCGCCACGTCCTCTTCGAACTCTTTTGCAAAACCTCTAACATTACCGACGTAATCTACTCCTTTGTTGAACCGGCCTGTGAATTTCGGTGCAATCGTTTGGGCCGGTATCCCTTCGTCAGCGATAGCCGCTAAAATAAAGAACATCTCCACCGGCGTCTGTGGTTGGTCGGTCTCATCCATCGAGACTTCTGTAATGAAGTTATCCGCCCCTTTAGCTGCCGCGATATGACGACAAATCTTGCCGGCCTGCTTAACCGCCGACAGAAACTTATCTGCTATTGCTTCGATTTGTTCTTCGCCGATATTAAAAGTCTCATCTACTCCGTCAATTGCAAGCGAGCCGTTATATTTTTTATACTTTTGAACAAAGGAATTCACATCCTCTTCATTCGCCCTCTTGCCGATGTAATCGGCAACGTCAAGCGTGAAAAAATCGCTCGACTCGATGAATCCATCAACATTGTTCAACCCGATATGGTCGGCATCCACGAAATACGACCCTTCCCAGCCATAGGCCGTTACCGCATCGTCGGCCTCCTTGCGAGTATCCGCCGGGCTGGTTCCTACTATGGTATGCTCCCTGTACGATTTGTTCCAAACAGGTGTAATGTCAAGGCCCTGTTCTTTTGCTTTTATCAGAGCGGTGAGTTGCGGCTTACCCTGATGGCAGAACCTGTCACCAATTCCAAAAGAATACTTCCCTAAAATCATAAATCAGTTCTCCGTCATTCAATCAATGCTCAGACACTCAGTTGTCATTCCCACGAATGAAAACCTTTTTGACATCGGTCATCCGAACTCTCGAACCGGCCTCTGGTGGGAGCGGGGCAGCCAGGTTTTCGATTAACGCATTTTCAACATCTTCCAAAACGATTCCGTGGCGCTGGTCACTCTTTGCTAATTGAAGCTGCACATTGAGAAGCTTTAATCCCTTAACATGACGGCAATAAAGTCCATAGGCCGGCAGCCTGCCGAACATCGAGTACTCCGGGTATGCTTCCGGCTTCTCAGGGACAGCCCGGCCGGCGTCCTCCTTGGTTCCGCCACCGGCGAACGAAAGCCGAATGTTACTGAAAGTAACGTTCTCTATCTTTGCCTCCGGCAGCCCGGAAATCGCACAGCCGGTCGCATTGGCGCCGGTCGCTTCGATATTGCTTATCGTAATGTTGCGCATTATGCCGATGCCTGGCTTGGCCATATCTTTTTTGAAAGGCCGAGCGCGATTGCCTAACCGTAAAAAGATTGGCGCTCCGATTTTGTTCATTGTTATGTTCGAGACAACGACGCCGTCCATCGTGCCGCCATCCACTATCTCCAGCGCTACACCAGCCAGACGGGTATCATAAATCGAACAGCCGGTAATAACGATATTCTCAAAACCACCGTTTGATTCAGTGCCCATCTTCAGTGCATTACAGCGGGTGCTCAGGACACAGTTACTGACCGTTACATTTCTGCACGGCCGCGCTGATGTGCTCTTGAGCACGATGGCATCGTCTCCTGAACGGATGTTGCAGTCTGAAATGATGACCCTCTCGCAGGAGTCGATATTGATACCGTCGTTGTTTGCGTTGACAACACTTCTGACCGTGATTCCGCTAATGTGCACGTCGTCACAGGCTAAATAATGCTGCACCCACATCGGCGAGTTCCTGATGGTTACATCCTTTACCGTGACGTTTCGACATTGAATAAATCGAATTATATAGGGGCGCACCTTATATGGCCCTTTGAACGAACGTCCCTGGCCATCTATGATACCACTTCCGGTGATGGCGATTCGCTCCAGTTTTTCGCCGTAAATCAGACTCTTGTCCGTATAGTTGTCGGTGTACGACCTGAAGGCCGGTACAGTCTCTGGATAATCTTTCAGATTTTTACTGCCCAACAGCGTACAGCCGACGTCGAGCTTCAGTGTTACACCGCTTTTCATATAGATAGTGCCGGACAGAAAAACTCCTTGCCCCAGATAAACAATCCCGCCGCCGTCCTTGGCGCATTTATCTATCGCCCTCTGAATAGCTTTGGTGCACAGCGTTTTGCCGTCGGCCTTGGCCCCGTAGTCGCGAACGTCATAGACCGTCTCAGCACCGAAAGCCGAAGCTGTCCCCAAAAGCCACAAAAATCCCGTTAAAATACACAATCTCACACTGTTCATAATTTCCCCTTTCTTATTTCTTATTTATTCTTCTGTCATCTTGAGGCAAAAAAAGCCTGCCCTGAGCAAAGCCGAAAGGCCGAAGGATCTGGTCTTAGCAAAGGAGCAACACTGGGTGGCGCCCTCAAGTTTATTTGGGGGTGTTGTAATACGGATATCAATTCTCGACCCCCGATTTACTTCTACGAGCATCGAGCATCCGGCATCGAGTATCCATCATCGAGCATCAATTAAACCTTTGCTATTAGATATACTGAGTAGATAATCGCCGCCACGCACACCCAGCCGGCCAAGAACCCGACCACCGATGTACGCGATGGAATTGCTATTTCCAGGCTGGTGTTTGGGAAGATATTTCGCTTCTCAGGAACCACAGCATCGTCCGGCAGAGTGCAGGGCACAGATACCTGCTCGCCCGGCTTGACAGGCGTTCGCACCAACGCGTAGAAATTATCGAGTTTTTCCTCAGACGCCGGCCTGGTGAACAGACTTACAACGATTCCGGCAATTGTCCCCGCCGACAGGTAGAAAACCATCTGCCACGGCATATAGACCTCCGCAACGCCGTTTTTAACGAAAATGAATGTTAGAGACTCGGCCATCGAAAGGCTGCCAAGCCACGAGATAAAGAAATCCTGTGTGGTCAGCCACCACGTTCCGAACGCCGTAAGTGTTGACGCCCAGGCTCCGGTCGCCGTCGTGCGGCGCCAGAAAAGACCCAGCCAGAACGCAATACCCATCATCGGCGAAATCTTCCAGAATATCTCGAGTCCTTCCACTACACCCTCCAGCTGATACGCAAAAACTACGCCGCCGGCAACGATTATCAGTGATGCAGCTCGAGCTACAAAAACGTAATGTTTCGCAGTTTTTTCAGGCAACAGACGTTTATAAATATTTTTCGTAAACAAACCTGACGATGCTATCATAAATGAATCACACGAGCTCATCACGGAAGCCAAAAGAGCCGCTATGAAAAGCCCAAGTACCCCCGGCAATATCTTTGGCAGAAATTCTGCCGCCACCAATCCGAAGATGCGGTCCGGCTCAACGTCACGACCGGCGAAATACACGACCGCCCCAAGTCCCGTCAGACACCACGCTACAGTGCACACTCGCTTGATAAAGTTTCCAAACATCCAGCCGACCCGACCTTCCATCTCAGTTTTGCCGGCGGCACAGTTACCCATAGTATGCGGCTGGGTCACAATACCCACCAGACCATTGAAGGCAATTATCGCTATGTAGAAAAACCCAATCTCCGCCGGAGCTACGAGCGATAGCATGCCCGGTTTATTTATTGCTTCTATTGCTTCGTGAATACCCTGCAAGCCGCCTACCGCATTCAAAATAAACGGGAGCAGCACAAAGGAAAAAACAACTGTTAATACCCCCTGGATGAAGTCGGTAATAATCGCTGCCGAAAGCCCCCCTGCTATCCCATATGTCACAAACATTACGGTCATAGCAGCGATAGCAACGTTGGAGGAAACCAAACCGGTCGTGCTTGCATCAATAACCGCACCGGCGCCCTTGAGCATCACGCCAATATTGATTGATAGGTTCAGCATCCCCACGACCGCAAACAGCATCGCAACGCTGGGACTGAATCTGGCCTCGAAAACATCCGCCGTCGTTATAGCTCGAAAACGTCGCATCACCGGCGCAATCAACCAGTAGAACGGCGTCGCGAACAACCACAGCCACTGGTACCATATACCGGATAGCCCGTTTGTGAAGCTCTTCGAAGCTACACTGACAGCCTGGTCGGAATGTGTGCCCGTCCCGAACGCATGCGTTATCATCATCACTTTGCCGAATCTGCGGGGCATAAAGAAATCGGCAATATTCTTTATCCGCCTTGCCGCCCAGATACCAATAACAGTTATCCCGACAAGATATAACCCCAACACCAAAATGTCCGCAATGTGCAATCCCATCTTCGGCATCAATTACCTCCTATTGATTTTCAGCATTTGCTCCCAACGGTCTATTGGAAATCGACTATACAAGCTGGAAATCCACCATCCACTGTGGACGGACTTCAAACAAAGGAAAATAGTAAATAGAAAATAGTAAATAGTAAATTAAAAAACCCCGCAGCGCATCCTTTCGCTACGGGGCAATGAAAAAGACCGTATTTCCTGTCCCATACCTCTTAGATATAAGCCAATGCTGGAGCGAAGCGGAAATCCGCCTATGGCGGGCTCAATAGATACCCCAGAGGATCCCAACATACACCATTACGACCTGGTGTAGAGCCCTGCCATTATCCTTTCTCTTCTTTGTGTGACTATTCAGCTATCTTGTCCAGCTTCTTCGTACGCTTCTCGGTCTTACGCGGTATTCTTACTTCCACGCCGAGCCGGCCTAATTCACCGGCCACCTCCGGCTGGAGAGGATCGAGCTGAAAACTACGCTTCAAATATTCCTCGGCCCGGACTTTATCGTTCTTGCTCAAATAATAGTAGCCGAGCTGCCTGTGAACCCCGGCCGAATTCGGCGCCAAATTAAGCGCCTGCTGATAGCAATCAAACGCATACTCATCAAGAAGCTGCTTCTGAAACGCAAATCCAAGTCGATATGAACCACTTGCTGAATCAACAACCTGGTTCATATAAATATCGGCATAAGTTTTAGCCTTGGCAGTATCCCCACTATCGAAAAATAACTTTACCATTGCCGCTTGAGCCTCCCTGTGTGTAGGGTCAAAATTCAAGGCTACATTATAATGACGCTCTGCTTTTAACCACGACCTCTCGGCATGATACAATTGACCTAATTCGAAATGAGCGTTGGGATTTTCAAATTTGCGGTCGAGTGTCTTCAGTAAAGCGTCCTTCTTCTGCTCAGCAGGTGTGCTCTTGACCTGGCCGGTTCCAACCACCTCGGCTTTTTGACCATTGCACCCGAGGAGTAACATTGTGCAAAAGAAAAGAAGGGCAAAAACAAAAAGAGAAACCGAATCAAGCCAAAAGACAAAGCTTCCCGCCTTTAATTTCCTGCTTCTGACTTTTCCTGTCATTCTGATCTCCCTCAAAAAGTTTTCACCCATCAAAAACACTCCTCCGATGTCATCGTACATCGCAATTTTGCCATGCCGCAGAAAACTTTGCAAGAAAAAATTTAAGTAAATCGAATAAAATATTTTTTTATTGATACTTGATATTTGACCCGAAAGGAAGAACCGAGTATCGAGAATTTCTGTAATAAAACAGGCGGCTCCAGCGACTAATAATATAACAACGGCAGCCGTATAATAAGGAGACTTGCTTACAAGTGATTGACTGGCAGATAATTATCGAAAAACACGGCCCGGCTGTGTGGCAGACCGCCTACAGACTGCTGGGCAATCGCACTGATGCCGCCGACTGCTTCCAGGAGACCTTTGTTTGTGCCCTGGAACTCTCACAGCGTCAGCGCGTCCGGAACTTTTCTGCCCTGTTGACCCGGCTGGCCACCACACGGGCAATAGACCAGCTCCGCCGACGATTTCGCCAGTCACACTGTAATGCTGCCCCGGCTGACTGGGCTGCTGTGCCAAGTAACAATCCGGGCCCGGCTCAAATGGCACAGCAGCAGGAGCTGGCTGCCAGGCTGCGGGAGTCGCTGACTCAACTGCCGCCGCAGGAAGCCCAGGCCTTTTGCCTGCGATATCTAAATGATATGAGCTATCGGCAGATCGCAAAGCCCTGGGCATTAAAATAAACGCTGCTGGTGTGCTGCTGCACCGCGCCAGGGCAAAACTACGGGAGTCTTTCGAATTGTCAACGAAAGAGCAAAAGTGAGGTCGTATTATGAAAGAAAATGAAAATATTTTGAAAAAAGCTGTAAAAGCCCTTAAGAATGAGCAGACTCCGTCCGGCCCGTCGCAGGAATTGGCCGATGCAACCGTTGCAAAGCTTACTGAAGCCTCCGGACAATCGAATAAGGTAACAACCGGGAAGCGAATTTGGTTTATAGATTGGCTAAAAGCTCCGAACAGCTTCACTAAGGTTGCTGCCGCAGCCGTGCTGCTGATTATAGCCGGTTACGCCACAGGCCGACTCTCAGCCCCCCGACCGCCGGATGCCGAACAGCTTCAGGCTGCTCTCGAGCCGGCTATTCGCCGGAACCTCCTTGACGAGATGGAGCAATACTGGCAGTTAGCTCTGACGAGCAGTTACGCTCAGCTTAAAGACGAGCTTAGTCAGCAATATCGCAGTGATTTGAATCAGTTTGCAGCATACACCTTAGCAGCTTCCGGTGCCGCGACCAATCAACTGCTCGAAGAGCTTATCGAGTCCATCAATACGGCCCAAACGCAGGACAGGCAATGGGTAGCAGCAGCTTTTGAGCAGATAGAGCTCAATCGACTGCGGGACAACGTCCAGTTGAGCAATGCTTTTGCAACCTTCGCAGTCCAGACCGAAGACGAGCTGCTGCGCACAAAGCAGGATATGGCGCAATTGTTGTCTTATACCCAGCCCGATAATTCAGTGCCAAACGAATCGAAAAATTTAAATCCCTAAATCGAAAGGAGCAAAAAATGAAAAAAGCTTTAACCCAGACAATTATTGTATTTGTCGCCGTCAATCTAATGATGGCAAGTTCCACCCTGGCCCAAAACGTCACCGAGGAAGAAATCCAACCAGTCTCAAAAGAAGCCGTAGTTGCGGAAAAGGAAATAGAGCTTGAGAGAAAGAAGGCCGAGATTGAAGCGAAGGTGGCGCAAAGAGAATCGAAGATTACAGCGGAGCTGCAAAAGCAGGTAGAACTGGTGCAAAAGCAGGTAGGACTAATGATTCCTGAGATTCCTGAAATCGAAGTAGCAATACCACGCATACCGCTATTGGGGCACAGCGGTGGCGGGGCGGTCCTCGTAATTCCTGCCGCCGAATTGAAAGTAGAAGACCTTGCTGCCATAACCGAAGATATGAGCGTAATGTCCCGCATCTTTGATAACAAACTCAGCCAGGCGCGCTTGACATTAGGAAGAGGAGGCTTGACCACCGTTAGGTTTAACTCGTCGTTTTTTGAGTGGGACAGTCGTACAACAGAAGCCATCTACCTTGAGGGCTACGGAGCGCTGTTTTTGATGAAAGTAAATATCTTGCTCTCCCCGCCACCCGAAGCGCCGTAAGAGAAGAAAACCGAAGAAGAAGATACAGACCCACTTTGGACACAGATGAGACAGGAAATGTATACGCCACAGGAGGTCAGAAGACGCAGAACCGACGACCGCCCGGAAGAAAAATACGATGCAGAGAAGGTCGAAGAGCTGAAAGAAACGCTTATCAAAACATTGAAACATGCGGCAAACATCCGAGCCTTG
>JBDRTM010000370.1:0-13857 GCA_043824065.1 Planctomycetota bacterium
GCCAAACAGCTTATGTTAATGGATTACGTGCGGTGGTTATTATCGACTAAGAAACACCAAAAACAAGAGAAAAAAATCAACAAAAGAATCGAAGGCATATTAGAACTATTAACAGATAGTGGTGAAATGCCCCTTGCTAAATTTTTATCTTATCCTCAAATAAAAACGCTATATCATAAGCGTTCTGAGCCAACAAAGTATCGTGATTTTGGAAAAATGAAAAAGATAAAGTTAATCCGTATATTCGAAAAAGATGGCACAAAATATATTGGGCCAAATTATCAATTACTCGAATATTTAGAATTTAGGGTTTAGTTCAGCAATTAAAAAGTAAATAATAAAAGCCCCGCTGAAACCTTCGAAACGTACCAACGGGGCTTAATTTGGCGAGTTGACAGAGTGGTTTATTGTACTGATTTTGCATGTCAGAGGCCGTTACGGATAACGACCCATGGGTTCGAATCCCATACTCGCCGTTAATGTATCGAAAGGACGGGCGTTTGCTTAGGGGCTTAGCCACGTTCTTTCTTAACCATCCGATACAGAAGTATCGAATGGTATGCACAATCATAAAGTACCTTATTTCGTGCTTACTGTCAATCGGAAAATCAGGCAGGGCGGAATTTTAGCTTTTTTGCGGGGTGTCCTGGTTTAGGGCAGAGCGGATGATTTGTGCCCGAAGAACGTCTCTGTTAGTAGGGTCCAGCGATTTTCCGTGGTTTAGCTGCAGGTGAGCGGGCAGGGTCAGCATGAACAGGCGATTTATGGTGGCAATGGAAAGCCGGCCTGTTTTATCCGGGCCCTTGGTGGTGCCGCAGAGCGTGTAAAGCTTCTCTATTGCCGGAGTTGAGGCCCCCATATACTCGTGCATATTGATTCCTAATCGCAGGTGGCTCAGCAGGAACAGGGCCTCCTGGGAACTTATCAAATGTGCGTTTCGTAAGAGTGCCATGGCCCGGGAGATTTTATCGTCGAGGACGTCAGACTGCTTGGAGAGCAATTGATTTCTTGCAGCGTTTTCGTATTCGATTATTTCAGGGATGACGGCATTTTCAAATTGCGAGATGATGTCCGACTCCGAGACGCCGAGCGTAACCTGATTGGATATCTGGTACAGGTCACTTGCTGCTTCGGTGCCTTCGCCGAAAAGACCTCGCACGGCCAGGCTCATATCCCTTGCGGCGTTGAAGAACTTTTCAATCTGTCCCGTCATCTTCAGGGCCGGCAGATGGAGCATAACCGAGACCCTTACCCCCGTGCCCAGATTGGTCGGGCAGGCAGTCAAATATCCATAACGAGGGCTGAAGGCGAAATCTACCTTTTGCTCTATCATATCGTCGATTTGGTTTATCTGCTCGGCGCATTGAGAAAGCTGACAGCCGGCCTTTAGCACCTGGAGTCGCAGATGGTCCTCTTCGTTAATCATAGCTGTGAAGAATTCCTTCCGGGCGATGACGACACCTCGCGGGCCTTTACCGAAGGCGTGATGCCGGCTGATGAGATGGCGTTCCACCAGGAAATGTCTGCTGAGGGTGGGGGCTTTGTCCACGCTGATATAGAAGATTTTATCGCCAAGCTCAAGAGACATAAGGACATCTCTTAGCTTTTTGAGTATTTCAGATTTTTCAGTAGTTGAGCAATGGCTGAGGAATTTGTATCCGGCGATGTTCCTGGCCAGACGAATCCGCGAGGACACGACGATATCGGCCAACGGTCCCGAGCCGTTAAACCACTCGTTTATATCATTACTTAAGTCTGTTAGTTTCATATCTCGTATTGCGTATGTATAGTGTAAAGGCCCTTTATTTTTCAGCTTGCTTTATTTTGTCCCTCAATTCGGCAGCCAGCTCGTAATCTTCACTTTGCACCGCAGCTTCCAGCTGCCGGCGGAGGTTTAAGAGCTTTATCTGTTTCTTTGTGTCTTGGGGTGTTTTTGAAGGGAGCTTGCCGCAGTGAGCTGTCTTGCCATTATGAGCTTTTTGGATAAGGGGCAGAAGGAATTTCTCAAAAACCTCATAATCATGGGGACAACCCAGGATCCCTTGCTTTCGGAACTGAGCCAGGGTAAAGCCGCAGCTCGGGCAGGCGAGTTTCTGCTCTGAAGGGCCGGAGAGCTCATCATCCGTTGGCTGGACGGCAAGCAGACTGCTAAGCAGCTCATTTATAGGGATATGACTCTTGACGGCTATATCCTGCTCGGCCGCACAATGCTCACAGATGTGCATCTCGGTGCGGATCCCGTCGGCAATCTCGGTCAGGTGAATAGTCGCATCATTTTTGTTACAAATCTGACATTGCATAATCAACTCGATTCTCGATTCTCGATACCCATTTTTCTTCTTCTACGAGCATCGAGCTTCAATCTGTATATTATAGCAAAAATCCTGATTAAATAATCGTCAAATTTAGAAAGTTACTGTAGGCAGATTTCCCGATTCATCAGGATTCGCTGAAATTTGCCGCGCAGCCCGGCTCCTCAACAACCCTGATACTTTGGAGTTTGACGCCTTTGGGCAGTTTGTTCCGGAGTTTTTCATATATGTATCTGGCTACGTTCTCGGCCGATGGGTTGTTCTGCCGAAAATAGCTGATTTCGTTCAGTGAGGTATTGTCAAACTCAGCTATGATATTATCGACCATCGCCTTAAGTTTCTGAAAGTTCATCACAACTGCCATACTGTTGAGCTTGTCGCTGCTGAGACCAGCGCTAACCAACCAGTTATGACGGTGCACGGGTTCTTTTGAGCCGTCCAGCAAGACCAGTTGATGCGATGCCCAAAAGCTCGTTTCGACACTAATCGTAAACATATCTCGATGCTCGATACTCGATGCTCGTCATCCCCAAGCTCATCCCGCTTTTTCGGGATTCGCTTGAGGCTGCCACCCATCCAGCATTAAGTATCCGTTTTATTTTTTAAGGTGCTGTTTTACTCGCTCGTAAATATTGTTCGGAATTAAATTTGACAAATCTCCACCTAATGATGCGACCTCTCGAATCAAGGTCGAGCTGGTGAAGCCATACTGTTCGCTGGTCATAATAAAGACGGTTTCTATGCCGGCCACAGCCCGGTTGGTCATAGCAAGCTGGAACTCATACTGGACGTCAGTAAGACTTCGCAGGCCGCGCAGGATGACATCGGCCTTTTTCTTAGCGGCGTATTCAACCGTCAGCCCATCAAAACTCTCTACCGAGATGCCCGTCATCCGTCTTTCGCGGATTAGCTCAGCTATCATCTCCACCCGCTCTTCGGGCGTGAAGAGCTGATTTTTGACCGGACTTCGCCCGACCGCGATGATAAGCTCGTCAAAAAGTTTCATCCCGCGTTGGATAACATCCAGATGCCCGTTTGTTATCGGGTCGAACGAGCCGGGGAAAATCGCTCTTACACATTTTCCTGACATAAGCACACCCAAAATAATTGCCTGTACCTGCGATTACCAGTGCAGGATAGCACAGGTTCGGGCAATAATCAATAATCATTTTTTAGGATTCGCCTCAGTTGGAATTTTTGAGCCAGTGGTCCAGCCAGTCTATCACTGTTTCGTGCCAGAGGATGGAGTTGTGCGGCTTAAGCACCCAGTGATTTTCGTCGGGGAAGTAGAGCAACTTGCTGGGAATTCCGAGGCGCTGGAGGGCATTAAAGGTGCCGAGTCCCTGAGTATCCGCCACTCGAAAGTCCAGCGCACCATGGATAACGAGCATTGGTGTTTTCCAGTTTTGGACGAAGTTTACGGGGTTGTGCTTTTCATAGCCGGCGGGATTATCCCAAGGCGTGCCGAGGTGGTCCCACTCGGGGAACCAGAGTTCCTCGGTATCGAAATAGGCCATCCGCTCATCAATATTGCCGTCGTGGTTCACCAGACAGCGGAAACGTTCGGGCCAATTGCCTGCTATCCAGTTAATCATATAACCGCCGAAAGAAGCGCCGAGGGCACCAACCCTGTCGCGATCCATCCAGGGATAACGTTTTAATACGGCGGCCAGACCTTTCTGCAGGTCTTTTAGGGGCTTGCCGCCCCAGTCGCCCCGGATGGAATCGGTGAAGGCCTGTCCGTATCCGGTAGAGCCGTGGAAATCCACCATAACCGCAGCATAGCCCGCTCCTGCGTAGGCCTGCGGGTTCCAGCGGTAATGAAAGCTGTTGCCGAAGGAGCCCTGCGGGCCTCCGTGAATTAGAAAAGCCACAGGGTATTTCCTGGCAGGGTCAAAATCTACGGGCTTGACTACGTAGCAATAGACCGTTTCATCGTTCCATCCACTGAAAGTAAACTGCTCGTATTCGCCCATACGGGCGGCGGCGATTTTTTCGGTGTTTATATTGGTGATTTTGCGTACATTGCTGCCATCAGGTTCAACTGAATACAACTCCACGGGGCTGCGAAGATTACTCAGGCCGAAAATGATCTTTCCTGTTGCGATACCGGGTGAACTGACTCGGCCTTCTTTGACAATGGTTCGAACGTCACCGGTTTTTACATTGATGGCGAACAGAGATTTTTGGCCCACATTAGTCGCTGCGGCGTAGATTGTTTTGCCGTCCGCCGAGAAACAGAACGAGGAGGGGCTGCGGTCCCAGTTTTCCGTCAGAATCCGCTGCTTTGATTGGTGAGTGGTTAATTGGTTAATTGGTGAGTGGTCGTTTGGCCAGGGACGCAGGACAATTCGGAAACGGTCAGATTCATAGCCGGGCCTGGCCATAGCTAAGTAAGCCAGGGTCTTGCCGTCGGGAGAGAAAACCGGATTAGTATCCCAGGCCTTATTCTCCTTAGTTAAACAGTTCGGTGGTTTGGAACCGTCAATGGGTACCCAGTAAAGATTGAAGTTGGTTGACCAGGGTTCCGCTCGACCGGCATCCCTTGCGCTAAAAATAAGTCCTTTGCCGTCCGGGGTGAATGTAATCTCTTCCGGGCCGCCGAAGGGTTTTGAAGGAGTATCGGCATCCATACCCTGCATAACGTCTATCGGGTCACCACCCGCTGACGGCATCACAAATAGATGTGAGCGTCGGCCATCCTTCCAGGTATCCCAGTGCCGAACAAAGATTCGGTCGTAAATCCGTCCGCTTGTTTTTCTTTGCTTGACGTTATCGAGCTTATCCTTCGTTTCTGCTACAGTTTTGCAGTCCGGGAAGACTTCCATAGTAAAGGCGATGTGCTTTCCATTGGGTGAAACGAGAAGATTTCCGATATCAAGGGGCAGGTCTGTAACCTGTTGGGCTTCTCCGCCGTCAATGCGAATGCGCCAAGCCTGTGCGGAGTCCGAGCGAGCAGAAATAAACCAAACGGAGCCGGCAGCGCCGGCCTTTAGCATACCCGCCTTCGGCGGGCTGTCGGGTGCCCAGCGGGGATTAGAGTCACCTTCCGGATGGGACGTCAAACGGCGAAGGTCTGTTCCATCGGTGCCAACCAGCCAGAGGTCGGTCCGCCCCTTGTTTGCTTGGAGGTCGGTTTGGCACAGCACAAAGACAATCCATTTGCCATCCGGTGAAACCTGCGGGTCAGAGAGCCGGTCCATCGTGAGCATATCGTGAACGGAAAATGGATGGGTCTGTCCGTCAGAAGCTACATGGTTGCCGCCAAGCGGGGTCCCGACAACAGAGCAGACATTTACAAATACAAGAAGAAATAAGAACGAAGATATCAGACGCATAATTTTCCCTTTCTCATTTTGGTTAAATAGCTGATTGATTACCTACCAATTACCTCAAACCAGTCTAAGGCCAGATGCTTCGCTTCACTCAGCATGACAGTAAAAATCGGTCAGTTTGAGTTAGTTACTTACCATTACACCTGGGCCTCTTTGGTGATTGTAACGGGGATATCGATCCAGAAGGTTGAGCCTTTATCGAACTCGCTTTGAAGCCCGATGCTGCCCGCGAGCATAGCGGCCAATTCAGTGCTGATGGTAAGTCCCAGGCCGGTGCCGGTTGATTCACGGGTTATAGAACCGTCGGCCTGGCGGAATTTTTCAAATATTTTTTCCCTGTCAGACTCGGCGATGCCACAGCCGGTATCGCTTACTGCAATCCGGACAAATCTCGATTCTCGATTCTCGATTCTCGATTCTCGCTTGGGTTCCCCCGAAGGGGTGCCCTTTGGTTCCCGCAAGGCGGGGGCCCTCCCGATGTTTGTCTTTTACGAGCATCGAGCATCGAGTATCGGGTATCAAGAATGCTCGAATTTCAATTTTGCCTTTCGGCGGCGTAAACTTTACGGCATTACTTAGAAAATTGTACAGTATCTGCTGGACCTTGCCGGCATCCGTTGAAAGAATCGGTATATCGGAATCGACCAGCAGTTTGACTTTGACTTTCTTTTTCTTTGTCAGCAGTGAGAAAGACGATACGAGAGCCTTACATAACTGCTGGATAGAGGTTTTTTCTATGTGCAGCTCCATTTTACCGGCCTGAGTTTTAGCCAGGTCCAGCAGGTCGTTAATCATATTCAGCAAGCTGTTTCCGCTGGTGATAATGTTCTCAGCGTACCTTTGAGCCTTTTCCTTTTTCAAAAGTTGCGGCTTTTCTCGCAGTACCTGTGCAAAACCCAAAATCGCATTCAAGGGAGTCCTAAACTCGTGGGAAATATTGGCCAAAAATTCACCCTTTACCTTGTTGGCTTTGAACAGCTCGATATTTCGCCCTGAAAGCTCAGCTATTTTGGCATCGAGCTGCTTGTTTGCCTGGCGGAGTTTTTCCTGCGTAGCCTGCAGGCCATCGAGCATATTGTTGAAGGCATTTGCAAGCTTTTCATATTCGTCGCCGGTTTTTATTGCGCTTCTGATATCAAGATTTCCCTCGGTGACATTATTAGCAATTGCCCGCAGCTGCCGGATGGGCCGGAGGATGACACTCTGAGTTATCCAGTAGAAAGCAACGATGGCTCCGGTGCCGCCGATTAGACCGGCAACAAAAATAAAGAGAAGATTCATAAATTTAGTATCTCTGATTTCGCCCACAAGGTCTCTGGATTGAATGACTACCGCCCCTATCAACTCATTAGATGAAAATTCACCGGCAGAACCCTGCGGATCATGGCACTTTATACAGTTATCGGTTGCCCTGAAGATTCGCACATAATTGCTTTGGAGTATGCCGTCTTTTTTCCTCAGCAGGATATTATCGTTCCTGGCCTGGTCAGCTTTCAGAGATTCAATCAACTGGCTGGTCTCCTCAGTCAATTTGTCATAGGCGGACTTGTTTTCATCTTCTTTTGTGAAGCGAATCCATCGCATATCGGGGCTGTTTACATCCATCACCTGCCCGGTATTGTCTAATGGTGCAAGAGCCGTTTGTCCGGGGTCTTTTAGCTGGAAGTGCCGGTCGAGCAGTGCCTGTGACCTTGCTCTGCCTGTATCGAGCAGGCCTTTTTTGATAAGCTGATCCATCCAGATATAGGGCAGAAGAAGGGCAATGGTTAAGACAAAGACCACCGCGGCCCCAAAGGTGAGTCTGCACTTTTTCGCAAGCGACAGGGGTGATAACCGCAAGAGGCCCAAGAGCTTTTGCCAGATATTTTTTAAGTTAATCCGCATAAACTAAAATTTGCTTTAAGCAAAACGTAAACAAGTGCACAAGAGTGTAAAAGCATAAGTGATTTTCAAACACTACTCTTTAAGCTGGTGGAATTCGGCTCTCAGCTTGGGCAAAGCATCCGGATAATTTTTCTGAATGAAATCAATCATCTTTTCTCTGACCTGGCAACGAAGACTCCATGCAGTTGAAGCATCCGCTGCACTCATAAGAGCCCTTAATTCAACTGTACGCTCAGATGTATTGGTAACCTGCAGGACGCAGACCTTGCCATCCCAAAGTTCTGAATCCTTCAGGATACGATGAAGCTCGGCTCTGATAGACTCGATAGGTACGGTATAGTCAACATAAATGAATACCGTACCTAAAATATCTGCTGTAACGCGAGTCCAGTTCTGGAAAGTCTTTTCGATAAAATAGGTTATGGGGACAACTAAACGCCTTAAATCCCAAATCTTTACAACCACATAGGTTAAAGTTATCTCTTCGATGCGTCCCCATTCATTTTCAACTATAACAACGTCATCTACACGAATAGGTTGGGTAATAGCAATCTGCAGGCCGGCAATAAAGGTAGCAATAGTTCGCTGGGCAGCCATGCCAACGACAATACCAATAATACCTGCCGAGGCCAAAATGGTTGTCCCCAAGTGGCGAACCCTTTCAAAAGTCATCAGGCATATCGCAAAGGCAACAATACCCACAACTGCAATCACTATTCTCTTTAGAACCCTGAATTGTGTATGTATTTTCCTGGCCCTGAGATTATCTTTTACGTCAACATTAAAACGGGTGAGAATATAGTCTTCTAAAACATAAGTGGACCTGATTAATAACCATGAGACCAACCCGATAAGCAGCAAGCCCAGAACGTGATTAAGAAAATCAGGCACATGAGTTTGAAATGCAGTTAATTCCGATACCAGTCGGATGATGATAAGAATGATTATCCACAGTAAAGGTCTAAAGCAATACTTGACAAAAGAGTCATCAACGATGCTTTTAGTTCTTTTGGTAAGTCTCAGCAGCAGTCTAAAGACCAAAAAATGGCCCACAAGCCCGACCAGTACAGCGGCCCCGAACAGCCAAGCCAACCTTTCCCAGTTTTGTAAAGTAGCCAACATAGAATTACTCCAGATAACTAATGGTTTCCATTTTGTAGTATTCCAAATGCCAAAAGATCATTTTGGCACCGAATAATATGTTGAAAAGCGATAACCTAAAAATAAGCTATTCCCTAAAGAAAGTTATAGCCTGACGACAAATTCCACTCCAGATGTAATTTTTTATCCACAATACCATCGTAATGGTCAAGACATTTTTTCAACTTTTTCTTGATTTGAAAGTCGGATTCTAATGCAGCTAATAGTGCTACTCATCGGTTTTTTGCTGGATTATGTGCGAGTGTCTTTGCATTCGCAGATTTAGCTCATCGAGCTGTTTCTGGTCCACTTCGCTCGGTGCCTCGGTTAAAAGACACTGGCCTCGCTGTGTTTTTGGAAATGCAATGACATCTCTGATATTTTCCGTTCCGGTGAGCAGCATAACCAGCCTGTCGAGGCCGAAGGCTATTCCGCCGTGCGGCGGGGCGCCGTAATCCAACGCCTTCAAAAAGAAACCGAACCGCTGCTGTGCCTGGTCCCTCGATATATTGAGCAGGTCGAAGACCTTTTGTTGAACTTTCGGGTCATGGATACGAATACTTCCGCCGCCTATTTCAGAACCGTTGACGACGATATCGTAGGCCTGCGAACAAATGTTAGCGGGGTCGGTCTCAAGCTTGTCCATGTCATCCTCAATGGGAGAAGTGAACGGATGGTGTAGTGAATCGTAGCGTTTTTGGTCTTCGCTCCACTCGAATAGTGGAAAGTCCACTACCCATACGAACTCGAAGTGTTCCTGGTCGTAAAGTTTCAGGTCGCGAGCAAGCTTGCACCGCAGAGGAGCCAGGGCCTTGTTGGCGGCTGCTTCCTTATCGGCGACAAACAAAAGCAAATCGCCGTCTTTTGCCTCGAACAGTTCGATTATCTGGTGTTGAGCTTCGGGGCTGAAGAACTTGGCACACCCGCCGAGCAGTAAGAGCTTATCGTTCTCTGTTTTGACTTTTGACCAGGCCAGTCCCTTGGCACCGTAATCGGCTACGAAGTTAGTGAGGGTCTTTTCGATATCGCTTCTGGAATACTTTTCACCGTCGGGGACGCAAAGTCCTTTTACTATCCCGCCGTTTTCGATCACAGAAGTAAACACTTTGAACGAGCTTTGTTTGGCGATATCGGAAATGTCCTTTAGCTTCATATCGAAACGTAGGTCCGGCCTGTCGGTGCCGTAGTCAGCCATCGCCTCTTTATAGGAAATCCGCCGTATTGGAACAGCCACATCTACGTCCAGTATCCGCTTGAAGATTCGGGCTACTAAGTTTTCGTTGACGCCGATAACATCATTACTGTCGACAAAGCTCATCTCGACATCGATTTGTGTAAATTCAGCCTGTCTGTCGGCGCGGGGGTCCTCATCACGGAAGCAACGGACTATCTGGAAATATTTATCAACGCCACTGACCATTAAAATCTGCTTAAACAACTGCGGTGATTGTGGCAGTGCATAGAAACAGCTTGTGTGAAGTCTGCTGGGCACGAGGAAATCTCTTGCGCCTTCCGGGGTGCTCTTGGCCAGCATCGGTGTTTCAATTTCCCAGAAACCCAACTGGTCGAAATAGTCCCGCACAACCATTGTAACCCGATGCCGAGTGTGGAGTTTATTCTGCATTTGGGGTCGACGAAGATCGATATAGCGGCTGGCCAATCGCAGCTCCTCGTTTACGTCAGCGTTCAGCGTACAGCGTTTAGCGTTTAGGCTTTTACTATCCGCTATCCGCTGTCCGCTATCCGCTATTTTAAACGGTGGTGTCTTTGAGATATTGAGAATTTCCAACTGCTGTACAGCGACTTCGATTTGGCCTGTGGGCAGCTTTGGATTTTCCATACCCTCACCTCTCGGCTGAACAACACCTTTGGCTGCTATTACCCATTCACAGCGAGCCGTCCTTGCCAGCCCGTGGGTCTGGGGTTGAGTTTCGGGGTCAAAAACTAATTGAGTTAGACCTTCTCTATCCCGCAGGTCGATGAATACGAGATTCCCATGGTCTCGATATGAATGGACCCAGCCAGCCAGCGTTACTTTTTTAGCGGCATCATCAAGGCGAAGCTGGCCGCAATTATGTGTTCTTTTAAGCATAGTAAAATCTCTCTACAAAAACGATAGTCTGGATTCCCGCCTTCGCGGGAATGACACAAGAACAGGATAGTTAAATAGGCTTGTCCCGTCAATAACGGGTTTGTTAATATTTGACTTTTGGCCTGCTAATGATTGCTTATTTTGGCGTGTGCTGGAGCAGAAACTGCTGGAGGCCCTGGAGGTCGTCAGTATTGAGCAGGTCAACGCCGCCGGCCAGCAGCTCCCGCCAGAGCGTTTGACGTGCCTGTGTGGGTCTGTCAGGAGTCTCCCAGAATCTGACGCGTTGTCCTTTTTTATGTGCGGTTTCGACGATTTTTTTCAATTTTCTACGTTCTTCGGCTGATATAGAACCGGTGCCATTGAATGAGAAATGTTTTGTCCAATTATCACTGATAACAGGGATTAGGCTCGCCGGGGCGTCGGATTCCAAATCCTCAAGCCTGCCATCGCAGCCGGCATAACGGATTGGTTCTGATTCCATCAATCCGCGTGGTCGATTGCCGGACACAATGGCAATGACCGCTTTATCGGTTCGGCCGTTTGAGTCGAAGGTGGTAAAAATGCTCTCGTACTCGGCCAACATTTTGCTGAGCACTTTGTAGGTTGCGATGGCCTCGGTTTTGATGTCAATGAACAAGGTGAACTGCGGTCCATTGGGATAAACTCGACCACCGTTTTGGGATATGCGCCTGTTTAGCGGTTCAAGATAGAGTGAGCGTAGTGTTCGATCAGGCGTTATTTCATCTGAGTCGTGAGCAACGAATAACTCGCCCTCAACGAGATGGATGTCGGCCTCAACGCTGGTAAAGCCGTGATCTAACGCATCGAACAGAGGGCGGTCGTGCTCATAGTCGTTATGGGCATGGGCTCTGGGCAAAGGTTTTGGACCGGTTGGAGTTAAATTTCTCGAACAAGAGCCGGTGAGAAGAATTGATATCAGCCAGATGGTTGCGATTACAGATTTAGCTCTCATTTAAGTATCTCCTCAAACCACAAAGAAGCGCAAAAGTATTTACATTAAGTCTCATTTCCCGATTATTTAGATTTTAATGAAGCAGTTTCATTAACTCGACTTAGGACTTGTAAATAAATTATCTTCCATTTTTGGCCGGCTGCGGCCCTGCCTGCCGGCAGGCAAGTTCGGCTGGCGGTGTCAGCAAAACTCGGACTACCAACCAGTAGGCCTGCGTTTTGCTTCCTTGCCAGCCTTGTCCTCGCTGGAGCCAAAAACGAAACCTAATTTCTTTACCAGTCCTAAGGTCAAGGTTTAAAACAATTATGATTTTAAACCAGATATGGTAATATAGCATCTCAGGAATGCTGGACTCCGTTGGTGAACGTCGTCCGTGGAAAATGTCGGGTGCTATGAGATATTTTGTCCCGAGGCGTCAATTATAAGGAGAAATACCGATGTCAAAGAACTATATAGATAGACGCCGGTTTCTTGCCGCAACAGCAACAGCCGCTGTTATCACGATTGTGCCGAGAAAGGTTCTGGGAGGACCTGGGCATACTCCGCCTGGTGAGAAACTTAATATCGCCGGTATTGGTATCGGAGGTATGGGCAATAGTAATCTACGGCAGCTTGAGAGCGAAAATATCGTGGCCTTGTGCGACGTGGACTACGAATACGCAGCCAAAACGTTCGAACGGTATCCCAAAGCAAAGATATATACTGATTTCCGGAAAATGTTAGACAAACAGAAAGACATCGATGCTGTTGTGATTGCCACGCCTGACCATACACATGCGGTTATTAGTATGGAGGCAATGCGGAGGGGAAAGCACGTTTATTGTCAGAAGCCGTTGACACACGATGTTTACGAGTCGCGCATGCTGGCAAAAGCAGCACAAGAAACCGGTGTAACCACGCAAATGGGTATTCAAGGCAATTCAGATGAGGGCATTCGTCTGATTTGTGAGTGGATTTGGGAAGGTGCTATTGGCGAAGTCCGTGAGGTCGATGCCTGGTGCAGTTTGTCCTATTATCCGTTTGGTCATGCTGGGTGGAGCTCGAAGTGGAGCCGCCGTCCCAAGGAAACGCCACCGGTCCCATCCACATTAGATTGGGACCTCTGGCTGGGTCCTGCGCCCGAGCGGCCCTATCATCCGGCGTACCATCCTGCGGTGTGGCGATGCTGGTGGGACTTTGGCTGCGGGATGATGGGGGACCGTGGTGCTCATACTCTGGATCCTATCTTTTGGGCATTGAAGCTGGGGCATCCGACAAGTGTGGAGGCAACGTCGCTGGATTTGAATCCGGACACACATCCGGTGGCATCCATAGTGACTTACCAATTCCCAGCACGTAGGAACTTGCCACCAGTTAAGCTGACATGGTATGAGGGTGTTCGCCCACCCCGGCCGACAGAGCTTGAAGACGGCAGGCGTATTGGCCATACAGAGGGAGGAGTGCTATTCAAAGGCAGCAAAGGCAAACTCGTAGCTGGTGTTTATGGGGAAGGGCCTCGACTGATACCTGAAAGTAGAATGAAAGCGTATAAGAAGCCAAAGAAGACTATCCCGAGAGTAGAGGACTCGCATGAGCAGGATTGGGTACGGGCCTGCAAGGCTGGCCGAGCAGCGGGAGCAGATTTTGAGTATTCCGGTCTTCTAACCGAAGTATGTCTGCTCGGCAATGTTGCTAAGCGAGTGGACAGCAGGATTGAATGGGATGGAGTCAGGATGAAGGTAACAAACCTGCCGGAGGCCAATAAATACATTCGTACTCGATACCGGGAAGGTTGGACTCTGTAAATGGACCAATAGCCGCGAATCAGACCAATAAAAAAATGTAGGCCACGACTTAATCGATAAGGAAGGGCTCAGTCCGCCTCAGGCGGAGGAGATGAGATAATGAAGAAGTCAGCTACAACACGACGTGCCTTTTTGCAAACTACAGCGGCAGGTGGTGTAGGAATCGTTCTTGCAAGGCCAGAGATATTGGCGGCACAGGCATTCGGATCTATAGGGATTGATGAACCGTTTCACGGGGCGGTTTTGAACCGAAGGCACGGAAAGCAAGTCGTTGGAGGCTTGAAAATTCAGGGATCCGGACAGGCCCCTCTTCGTGACCGGGTTACTGTCAACGGGA